>JALOOE010000446.1 GCA_025454565.1 Anaerolineae bacterium | reverse complement strand
TGCCGAACACAGGCACGGAGTTCAACAGCCCCACCGTGTACGGGTGGAAGGGATGGTGGAACAACTCGCGCACGGCGGCATATTCGACTACCTTGCCCAGGTACATCACGCCAACGTAGTCGGCAAGCTGCGACACGACCCCCAGGTTGTGCGTGATCAAGATGATCGACGAGTTGAAATCGGCCTGCAACTGGCGCATGAGGTCCAGGATCTGCGCCTGCACGGTCACATCGAGCGCGGTAGTCGGCTCGTCAGCGATCAAAATGGAGGGATTACATGAGAGCGCCAACGCGATCATCACGCGCTGGCGCATGCCGCCGCTCATCTGATGGGGATACTCGTCCAGCCGCTGCTTCGGCGCGCTGATTTGCACTTTGGTCAGCATCTCCAGCGCGCGATTGAGCGCTTCCTTCTCGCTCACCTTCTGATGCAACAGGACGGATTCCGCGATTTGCGCGCCGACGCGCTGGAGCGGGTTCAGCGAAGTCATCGGCTCCTGGAAGACCATAGCGATCTCGGCGCCGCGAATCTTGCGCATCGTCGTGCCCTTAGGATCGAGGGCCGCGATATCGACCCAATCCCCCTCACGGGTCAACAGATTGATGTGCCCCTCGACGATCTTGCCCGGCGGCGATTGGATCAGGCGCATCACCGACATGGCCGTGATGCTTTTGCCGCAGCCGCTCTCCCCCACCAACCCCAAGGTTCGCTGGCGCTGCAACGCCAGGTTCACCCCGTCGACGGCCCGAACCGTGCCGGCCTCCAGGTAAAAATACGTCTTGAGATTAGCGATTTCGAGAATGGTCTCTGATTCGGGCGAGATTGGTACTGTCATAAAGATCGCACCTTGGCTGGGGTAGGGGCACGGCCTGGCGCCTGCCCGCCGGGGCGACCACAAGGGTACGCCCTTACAGGTTGAGAAGGCGCCCTATCCAGATTGCCGCACCACGAGCTCAACATCCATCCATGCCGGCCCAAGCACGACGCCGGGCTCGGCAAGCATCTGTAACAGCCGGTTCATCGCCCGCCGGCCGAGTTCGTATTTATCCACACGCACCGTCGTGAGCGACGGCGAAATCCTGTCCGCCAACGGAATATCGTCGAACCCGATGATCGCGCAATCATCAGGCACGCGCCGGCCGAGCTCGTGGCATGCCTGCAGCGCGCCGAGCGCAAGCAGATCGTTGTAGGCGAAGATAGCCGTGATTTCGGGATAGCGCAACAGCAGATCGCGGGCCGACTCACGGCCGCGGGCCTGGATCGGCGCGCCGGGGACGATCCACTCTTCGCGCACCGGCACGCCGTGCTCAAGCAGCGCATCCCGATAGCCTTTGGTGCGCTGCAACCGGTGGGCGTCAGAGATCTGTCCGGCAAGCATGGCAATCGTACGATGCTGATGAGCCAGCAAGTGCTCGACGGCTTTTTTCGCCCCGCGATAACTGTGCATCATCACCGAGCTTGCCCATGGACCATCAACAGGACGATTGACCGAGACCAGCGGCCTGCCGGGCACTGCAACCTCGTCGAGCATCTCCTCCAGCTCGTACGTCGGAAAAATGATGACCCCGTCTACAGCATGATCCGCGAGCGAATGTAGAAGGCGGACCTCCCGTTGGTGGTCGGCATCCGAGTTACACAGAAACACATTGTAGCCCAATGGCTCGGCAATATCTAGGACGCCGCGCGCGACTTCCGGGAAAAAAGGATTGGTGATATCGCCGAGCACCAGGCCGATGGTGTCGGTGCGCTGGGTGACGAGCGCACGTGCAAGCTTGCTGGGGCGATAGCCGAGTTTATTGACAGAAGCCGTAACTCGCGCTCGCGTGGCCTCGGAGATCTCCCCCTGGTTGTTAACCACGCGCGAGACAGTTTTGATGGAGACACCCGCATCCTGAGCCACATCTCGCAGCGTCACTGCCACAGACACACCTCGGACAAATCCGGACGGAAGCTAGAAGAAAGTAAACGAAGGCGTTATCGCAGCACTGACAACGCTAACGACAACGATATAGAATATAGCACGACTGGATTACGCTGTCAAGTGGCAATTCGGCGGATTTGTGCTATGATGCCCGTGCAGTTCGCGTGGCACAACGCGTGATCGGCGCCGCGCCACGCATCTCACCCTTCATCTTCCACAGGAGCCAGCGCATCATGGAATCCAAAGTCCAAGTCGGCATCATCGGCTGCGGCAACATCTTCAACGCTTATGTCAAAGGCTGCCGCGCCTTCCCCATCCTCGACCTCGTCGCATGTGCGGACATCGATCCGGCGCGCGCCGAAGCCAAGGCCACCGAGCACGGCCTGCAGGCCCGCTCGGTCGATCAGATCCTGGCCGATCCGGCGATCCGCATCATCATCAACCTGACCATCCCAGCCGTCCACGCCGAGGTCAGCTTGGCCGCGGTCGCCGCCGGCAAAAACGTGCACTCGGAAAAGCCCTTCGCCACCGTGCGCAGCGCCGGCCAACAGGTGCTTGCCGCGGCGCAGGCCAACGGCGTGCGCGTCGGCTGTGCGCCCGACACCTTCATGGGCGGCGGTCTGCAAAGCTGCCGTAAACTGATCGACGATGGCTGGATCGGCACGCCGGTCGCGGCCACGGCTTTCATGCTGGGCCACGGCATGGAGACCTGGCACCCCAACCCCGACTTCTTCTACAAGCCGGGCGCCGGTCCGATGTTCGACATGGGGCCCTACTATCTCACCGCGCTGATCAGCCTGCTGGGGCCGGCGGTGCGCACGACCGGCTCGGCGCGCATCTCCTTCCCCGAGCGCCTGGTCACCAGCCAGCCCAATTTCGGGCAGCGTATCAAGGTCGAGACGCCGACGCACGTCGCCGGGGTCATCGACTTCGCTTCGGGCGCCGTCGGCACGCTCATCACCAGCTTCGACGTGTGGAGCCACAACCTGCCGCGCATCGAGATCTACGGCTCGGAAGGCTCGCTCAGCGTGCCCGATCCGAACACCTTCGGCGGCCCGGTGCGCGTGCGCCGAGCGGGCGCGCAGGAATGGTCCGAGGTGCCGCTGACTCATGGCTATACCGAGAATATGCGCGGCATCGGCGTCGCCGACATGGCCTACGGCCTGACCTATGACCGGCCGCATCGCGCCAACGGCGCCATGGCCTACCACGTCCTGGATCTGATGCAGTCGTTCCTCGACGCCTCCACCGCCGGTCGGCACATCGCCATCGAGAGCAGTTGCGAGCGTCCCGCGGCGCTGCCGGTCGGGTTGATGCCGGGGCAGTTGGATCGGTAGTACGTATTGCGTAGTACGTATTGCGTAGTACGTATTATGCGCAAGTTCAGCACGCAAACGCCGCTTACGCAATACGCAATACGCAATATACACCAGCACGAATGGAGTCTGACATGTCTGCTGCAATCACCCCCCGCGAACGCGTCCGCCTGGCGCTCGATCACAAAGAGGCCGACCGCATCCCGATCCACGACGGGCCGTGGGCCGCGACGGTCAGTCGCTGGC
>JALOOE010000445.1 GCA_025454565.1 Anaerolineae bacterium | reverse complement strand
TGATCTCAACAACCTGGCCGAGATCCAGTTGATCCAGGCGAAATTGCAGATCCGGGTTATCGGTGAAGAAATTCTCTGCCATGCTCAGTTCCCCTATTTGGCGTTTTCGTGATAGGCGCGGATCATCCAGGGGATGACCTCGTTCAAGTCGCCGACGATTTTGTAATGGGCGATCTGAAAGATCGGCGCGTCGGGATCGGAGTTGATGGCGATAATCTTGCTCGATTGATCCATCCCGGCGCGGTGCTGGACCGTGCCCGATATGCCGCAGGCGATATAGAGCCGGGGTCGCACCGTAATCCCGGTTTGCCCGACCTGATGTTCTTGGGAAACGTACCCGGCATCCACGGCGGCGCGCGTCGCCCCCACCTGGCCGCCCAGCGTCTGCGCCAGGTCGAAGACAAGCTGAAAGTTCTCCTTGCTGCCCACGCCCGAGCCGCCGGCGACGACGATGGAGGCGCCCTTCAGATCGCAGCAGAGCGGCTGCATCTCCCGTTTCACCACCTGAAGCGCCAGGTCACGCGCGTCGAACTGCGTTTCGACCCTCTCAACTTCGCCTTTGCGCGTGCGATCCGGCTGAGCCATGCGCATCACACCTTCACGCACCGTGGCGAGCTGCGGGTGCATGTCGGGATTGACGATGGTGGCGATCACATTGCCGCCAAATGCAGGCCGAATCTGATAGAGCAGATCGTGGTACACCCGATCTTTCTTCCGATATTCGCCGATCTGAAGATCGGTGCAATCGGCCGTCAGTCCGGCGCGCGCGGCGCTGGCGATCCGTGGCGCCAGATCACGCCCGGTCGGCGTTGCGCCCAGCAGCAGGATATAGGGCTGGCGGGCCCGCACCAGATCAATGACGACTTTTGCGTAAGGCAGCGTGCGGTATGAAGCTAACTCCGGGTGATCAGCCAGCAACACCACGTCCGCGCCGTACTCGATGACCTGCTCAGACAAGTAAGCGATGTCGTGACCAAACAGCAGGGCGCACACCCGGCTGTCCAACCTCTCGGCCAGCTCCCGGCCTTTGGAAAGCAATTCCAGGCTGACCGCGGCGATCTCGCCCTCTTCTTGTTCGACGAAGATCCAGACTTCCTTATCCCGATTCATCCCTCAGTCCCCCTCACAAGATATGACCCTGAATCAACTCGTTCACCAGGGCAGAGACGCCTTCCTGGGTCGTCGGGACCGTGCGGCTTTCTTTCGTTTCGAGCACGACGTAGTCAACCTTCCACACTTTGGTAGGCGAGCCGTCCAGCCCCAGGTTCTCCTCATCCGCGCCGATGTCGGCCACAGTCCAGACGGGGATCTTCTGATCGCGTTCGGCCAGATAGCGATCCAGCGCTTCGACAGTCTCAAACTCGGGCCACTGCTTCAGCAAGGCTGGGTATTCGAGGGGGGTGGCGGCCAATTTGCTGGCGATCATCCTGCGGACCGAGGGAGGACGGGGCTGATTGGCCGTGCCGACGACGGTCAGCAGACAGGGCAACGCGCACCTGACCGTTTCCTTGCCACGGGGGAAAGCTCGCTGCACGGTGATCTCCCCATCTTGCAGCGACTGGACAGTTTCCGCGTAGGTGATTTGGGGGATTCCCAGTTTCTCGGCCACCTGCGGGCCAACCTGAGCCGTGTCGCCGTCAATCGCCTGCCGCCCACAGAAAACAAGGTCGTAGGCGCCGATATGTTCAACGGCGCATTTGAGCGCGTAGGAAGTGGCTAATGTGTCCGACCCGGCAAACTTGCGATCGGAGAGCAGGATCACCCGATCGGCGCCACGGTAGAGCGCATCACGCAACACGTCCGCCGCGCGCGCGGGCCCCATCGTCAGCACGGTGACTTGGCCGCCATACTGGTCTTTCACCTGCAGGGCCATCTCCAGCGCATTCAGATCTTCGGGGTTGAAGATTGCCGGCAGCGCCGCGCGATTCACCGTGCCATCGTCCTTCATGGCCTTACCACTGATGTGGGCAGTATCGGGCACTTGCTTGACCAGCACAATACAATTGTATGGCATAGACATCTCCTGGAGTGTCATACTTTTCGGTATAACCCCTTCAACTCTCCATCGTTGCGGCAAATGTGTCTATCACAGTGTCGCATGGCGTGCGTGTTATTGACATCCACATACCGTACTCCACAATCCGCAATTGGTCAGTCGCCGACCAGCGCGCGCAGGAAGAACAGCAGGTTGGCGGGCCGCTCGGCCAGCCGGCGCATGAAATACGGATACCAGTGCGTCCCGTACGGCACGTAGATGCGCATCCGGTGGCCGCGACGCACCAGGTCGGATTGGAGTTCGCGGCGGATGCCGTAGAGCATCTGGAACTCGTACGCCGACGTTGGGATGCCGTGCTGATAGGCATAGGCACGCGTGAAGTTGATGACCTCTTCGTCGTGCGACGCGACCGCGACATACGCCTGCCTGGCCTGCCCGGCTGGTTGCAGACAGGCGCGCACCCCTTCGTTGAGCGCCAGGGTAACACGCGCCGGATCCCGATAGGCGATGTCCGCCGGTTCGTCGTAGGCGCCCTTGCACAGTCGGAAATGGCCGATCCCCTCGGCGATGAGCGCTTCAACATCGGCCTGGCTGCGATGCAGGTAGGCCTGGATGACGATGCCGCAGTTGCCGAACTGCCTGCGCAGCCGCCGATAGATACCCAATGTGCGCTCGGTGGTGGGCGAGCCTTCCATGTCGATCCGCACGAAGTTGCCCGCCTCGGCGGCCTTGCGGACGATGCGGCTCACGTTGGCGTAGCAAAAATCTTCGCCCAGATCGAGTCCCATCTGGGTGAGCTTGACCGAGACGTTGCTGGCCGCGCCCGCGATGTTCAACGCCTCCAGCGCCAGCAAATACTCGTCGGCCGCGGCGATCGCGTCGGTCTCGCTGGTGACGTTCTCGCCCAGGTGATCGAGCGTGGCGAGCAGGCCCTGATCGTTGAGGCTGAGCACCGCGGCGATGGCATCCGCCAAAGTCTCGCCAGCCACGAAACGTCGGGCCATGCGCCGCGAAACCGGGATGCGCACAATCAAATCTTGGACGGTCCGGTTGCGCGAGAGTGCGATGAGAGCAGGACGCATGACAGACATGGCGAATCTCCTTCGACGTGAATGACTTCGTTGTCAAACGCATTGTGCCGCGCCGCGGAAAAGATGTCAAGCGACCGGGGGCATGGTCGTTATCGTCGGCGGCAGCCCAAAGTCAAGCGGTCCGGCGCCCTCCTTCTCCCGCGCTGCGACCCGATCATGGATCATCCTGGCGGCCAGCGCCAACTCGGTCACGCGGACGCCCTGGCAAATCTCCGGCAAATCGCGGAGCCGCGGCAGCCCGCGGCGGAGCATCTTGATCGCGCCGGAGACGTTGTCGTTCCGCAGGTGGTGAAATGCTACGCCGATCTGGAGGATGCCCTGATACAGATCGCGCACGGGCCGCGGCTCCGCGCGCCACAGCGTTTCGAGCGTCTCGTGGCACTCCCAGTATTCGCCG
>JALOOE010000444.1 GCA_025454565.1 Anaerolineae bacterium | reverse complement strand
ATTCATTGACGGATCCAGCAGCGCGAGAGCAAACGAGGCGTTCATCCTGAGGGAGCAACTACACCTGATCGATACCGAACCACGGATTTCTATGAATTATTTAGATGATATCAGGGCTCTGCCAATAGTGCAAATCTGGGGCAAGTGCGATCTGGTCGTTGATCGGAAAGCCATCAGACGCCGGAACTACCGCCATCACGACCAATTCGCGACGCGCATGCGTTATACGGCGCTCAGTTGGTTCACTGCTTCCCAGATGGCGGCGTGCGCTTGCGCTCTGGAAATGTGATCGACCAGCGCGGCCTCGATGCTGAGACGCTCGCAGGACTTGGCGAGCCAAGTTTTCTCGCTGGCCGTGAGGGGCCGACCGCGACTCTGTGCCAGCATATCCCGAACAGATGCAGCGAGGGCAGTCGGCTCGGCAATCTGCCCGCGTGTCCACAGCTCGGCCGCGCGTTTCCGAGAATCGGCGGGCAGACTCTCCGCCGGCGAGCGCAAGCAGATCATGACAGCATTGACGCCATTGGTGAGCGGACGCAGCCCGACGCGTTCCGCCCGACTCACCGGCACAAGCAACGTGCCCCCATCCATGAGCTGGATGTCGTAGTAATCCTGTTCCTGGTCTGAGACAGCCTCGCTGACCCCTTCCCGGGTCGGATGGAGCGGATCGCGACGCGTCAGGCCACTGATGGTGCCAAACCCGTGTTTCGGGTGAAAGATCAGATCGCCTGGATCGAGCATGCTGATGAACCTCCGATGGTCTCTCGTGCGGTATCCGCGCAAGGCTTGCCGTTCGCACCTGTCGGCGACGATAAACGCCTCGCTCATAGCATAGCACAAAGGGACGGTTCTGTCATCATCGCATACGGCGCGCGGCGCGTTTCAAGCTGGGGGCACAATTCAGCGGAGCGGCTCACGCGCAGCGCATCCTTCGACTTCGCTGCGCTCCGCTCAGGACGCTCGCGGCGCCAAGCACCCTGAGCCGAAGCGAGGGTCATCTGCGAGAGGAAGTCGTAGCGCGCTAGTTTCCGGCTTCCAGCCTGGCGAGGTATCCCGGCGCGAGCGTCTCCAGCAGGCGCGCCGGGACGCCGTTGGCCTGCGCGATCTGGGCGTAGATGGCGGCGCTGGGCTTGGGTGTGCGGGCGCCCGTCTCCCGGTCGAGGCTGAAGAGGCCGAACTTCAGGTTCCACGCCTCGACCCACTCGAAATTATCCACCAGCGTCCAATGATAATAGCCGCGCACATCGGCGCCCTCCTGTTGTGCGCGCCAGGCTTCGGCCAGGTGCGTCGCGATGAAGCGACCGCGCATATCATCTGCATCGCCGGGCATGCCGTTTTCGGTGATGTAGATCGGCTTGCTGTAGGAGGCGAGCGTCTTCAACGCAAGATACAAGCCGGCCGGATCGACGATGCCGTAGGGGTCGCCGGCCGAGTCATAGTCGCTGAACTCAGCCGCCGGATCGAAGAAGGTGCGCGCGAAGAGGTTGCCGGGTTGGGTCGGATCGAAGGTGGTCAGGATCGTGGTGTAGTAGTTGAGGCCGATGAAGTCGCTTGTGTCGATTAGGTGCGTCGCCGTTTGCCCCAGGCCAAGCAGCGGCGTGAGCTTGCCTTCGGTGATCGCGGCCAGCGTCGAGCGGTTTGCGATCTGGTTCATCATCGCCGCGGCGCGGCGATCGGCCGCGTTGGCGGGGTTCGCCGGCAGATGCACGCGCATGTGGTGCGCCAGCCCCGCGTGGGCATGGTTCTGCAGCCGATGGATGGCGCGATAGGCGCGCCCATGCGCCAGCAACATGCGGCGCAATACGTTCATCGCACGACGTATGTTCTTGACTCCGGGAGGGAAACGGCCGTCCAGGTAGCCGACCACCGCATAGACGAGCGGTTCATTGATCGTACACCACAATGTTACTTGATCCCCCAATGCTTCCACGACACGCGCGGTGAACCGGCTGAAGTAGTCTTCTACCAGGGGATTCTCCCAGCCGCCGATCTCGGTCAACCAGAGCGGATCCGTGAAGTGATGGAGCGTCACCATCGGCTCCAAGCCGCGCTGGCGCAGCAGACGCAGCATCTCGGCGTATTGGCGCAGCGTTGATGCGTCGAAGACCCCGGGCTCAGGCTCGATGCGGCTCCATTCCACTGAGAGACGAATGCTGTTCAGGCCGAGCTCCGCCGCCCGGTCGAAGTCGGCGGCAGCCACGTCGAGATTCCACCAATCGGTCGCTTTGCCGCTGTGTTGGCCCTGGTGGATGCGGCCCGGTTGTTGCTCCCAGGCAGACCATTGGTTGTTGTGGTTGTCGCCCTCGTTCTGATGCGCGGCCGTAGCCACGCCCCAGCGAAAGCCGGGTGGCATGCGGAGGGTGGATGGGATGGTGTTCATTGCATTCGCTCATTGACGGACCAAAGACGAAGGACGAAGGACCAAAGCGAATTGGGTCGCTCATCCTCGGTCCTTGGTCCTTGGTCCTTCGTCAGTTTGTCAGTTCGTCTCCAGCGGCGCTTCGTCCACCTGCTGCTCGTCGGATACACTGGGGTACGCCTCCAACACCACGCCCGCCGCATTCAAGAAATCCACGGCGTTGGTGTCGGGATAATGACCTGCGTACACCACGCGCTGCAAGCCAGCGTTGATGATCATCTTGGCGCAGGTGATGCACGGCTGATGTGTGACATAGATCGTCCCGCCCGCCACGCTGACACCGTGCAGCGCCGCCTGGATGATGGCGTTCTGCTCGGCGTGCAGGGTGCGCACGCAGTGCCCTTCGACCATCAGGTGGCCGATTTCATCGCAATGCGGCTGTCCGGCGGGTGAGCCGTTATAGCCGGTGGTCAAGATGCGTTTGTCTTTGACGATCACCGCGCCGACGCGCGCCCGGTCACAGGTGCTCCGCTTAGCCACCTGGAAGGTGATGTCCATGAAATAGTCATCCCAGGAAGGACGTATATGTGGCATGGGAACCTCCTCCGCGTTCGCACGTTCAACCGTGTCACCGTGTCACCGTGTCACCGTGTCACTTCACCCCGTCCCGAACTGGCGGTCGCCCGCATCCCCAAGCCCCGGCACGATGTAGCCGATTTCGTTCAGCCGCTCGTCCACAGCCGCCAGGTAGATGGGCACGTCGGGGTGCGCCTCATGCAGCTTGGCAATGCCTTCGGGCGCGCCGATGATGCCGACGTACTTGACGCGCTGCGCCCCCCATTTCTTCAGGATGTCAACCGTCGCGACGGCCGTGCCGCCCGTCGCCAACATCGGATCGAGGATCAGGCATACCTGGACGGTAGGCGCCACCGGCAGCTTGTTGTAATACTGCACGGGCCGCAACGTGCGCTCATCGCGGAAAAGCCCGATGTGCCACACCTCGGCGCCCGGCATCATCTCCCAGATGCCTTCGACCATGCCCAACCCGGCGCGTAGCACGGGCACGAGACCGATCGTCTCGGTCAGTTCCTTGCACGGCGCGTTCCCCATCGGCGTCTCGACCGTGA
>JALOOE010000443.1 GCA_025454565.1 Anaerolineae bacterium | reverse complement strand
CAGGAGCCATTCTCTGACCGGCTCACGGCCAGATTCAGAGCGGAAGAAGACGACGCGAAGGATGACTTCGGGACTCATATGCCTCAAATGTACCATATAGGGTACGATCTGTCAAGGAGAGCATCTTCGACGCGCGAAATTCTGGCATAAGGACACAACGTCGATGATGGCCCTACCCCTCATTCGCCCACTTCACCAGCGCCTTCATGTACGCGATCGAGTACGCCATCCCGATGCGTGGGTCGTTGCCCATCAGCGGGATGTGATCGGCGATCACGACGCCGTCGAAGTCGATCGCACGCAGCGCCCGCATCACCTTCGACATGTCCATGTAGCCGGCGTCGATGAACGTCTCGACGAAGTGCGGCAGCGGCTGATCGACATTGCGAAAATGCACCTTGAAGAGCCGCTTCTGCTTGCCGAATTCGTGGATCGTCTCCACCACGTCCTTGCCCATCAGCGGGCCGCCTTCCAGCCAGCAGCCCACGCACAGGCAGACGCCGATGTTCGGGCTGCCGGTCAGATCCAGCGCGCGCTGGTAGCCGTCAAAGCTGCTGAAGATACAGCGCGGGATGCCGGCGAGCTCCGGCCAGGGCGGGTCGTCGGGGTGAATGCCGATCTTGACGCCCGCATCCTCGGCCACCGGCGCCACTTCCTGGATGAAGGACGCGAAGTTGTCCCAGATTTCCTCCTGGCTGTAGGCGCGGCCGTGCGAGAGGGGGGTGCGATAGCGCAGATCGATCCAGCGGCCCTCCTCCGCCCTGGCCGCATCGAAGGCGCGTGCGCTGGCGCCGCCGCGCGTCGGCTCCCGCTCGGTGCTCCAGATGCCGTTCGCCATGTGCGCGTAGGTCGTGTAGGGGATGCCGGCCCGGCTCAGATCACGCAAGTGCTGCTTGTACTGCGCCACTTTGGCGTCTCGCCCCTCCAGCCCCAGGACAATGGCATCCTGATTATGGACATCCCAGTTGCCGAAGCCGTACACGCGGATGCCGTGGGCTTCGTACAACTTGCGACGGCTGGCGAAGTAGTCGGCGCTGGCTTTGGCTGCGTTCGTCCATAGCACGACCCATTCGACGCCCATCTGCCGGATGAGCGCCAACTCCTCCTCGCTCGGTTCGGGCGAGGCTTGCACGGCGACCTTGATGCCGGGTTCAATGGTGGGAAGCATGCTGAATCCTTTCTATGACGGAGACCCGACAGGCCGGAGACCCGACAGGTTTCCAAAACCTGTCGGGTCTATGCTAACGCCACATCCAACAACATCATCAGCGCGAAACCGAGCATGCCGCCGGTGGTGGCGGCGTGGGTGTCTTCATCTTGCTGCGCTTCAGGGATGAGCTCTTCGATAACGACGTAGATCATGGCGCCGGCCGCAAATGCCAGGGCGTAGGGCAAGAGCGGTCTGATCAATAGCACGGCTGCCGCGCCCAACACACCTGCGATCGGCTCCACCATGCCCGACGCCTGACCGTACATGAATGCCTTGGAACGACTGAACCCCTCGCGGCGCAGTGGCACCGATACCGCCATACCTTCCGGCAGGTTCTGCAGCCCGATGCCGATGGCGAGCGCGACCGCGCCGGCGAGTGAAGCCGCAGGCAGACCCGCAGCCACCGCGCCGAACGCCACACCCACGGCCAGCCCCTCCGGAAAGTTGTGCAACGTGATCGCCAGCACTAACAACACGCTGCGCTGCCATTGGGTCTTCACCCCTTCGGCCGCCTCAGTGGGCTGCCCGATGTGCAAGTGCGGGAGGATCTTGTCGATGATCCACAGAAACAAACCGCCCACGAGAAAGCCTGCCACTGCCGGAAACCATGACGGCAGCGGGCCGCCCTCGGACATCTCGATCGCCGGCGCCAACAGCGACCAGAAGCTGGCCGCGATCATGATGCCGGCCGCAAAACCGAGCATGGCGTTCAGTACGCGCTTGTTGACGGTCTTGAAGAAGAACACCCCCGCCGCCCCGAGCGCGGTCATCCCCCACGTAAAACAGGTAGCTAAAAGTGCAGCGATAATCGGATTGAGACCTGCGAGTTGTTGAATGCCCATACCTCACTCCATAGGGAGGCTTCGCGCCGCCTCCGTGGTGAACAACAAACGGATTCAGCGCGATCACGCTAACATGACTGGCTGTCCGGTTTCCATGGATCGATAAGCTGCCAACACGATTTCGAGCGGCCGGCGTTGCGACCGGCCGCTGGTCAGCGGCTCGGCGCCGGTACGCACGCACTGGATGAAATGTTCGATCTCCAGACTGAAGGTGTCCTGTTCCGGCACGTAGATTTCGTGGTGGATCAGCCGATCGCCGACGCGCCAGTCGTCTCGCTCGCTGAAGACGCGGATCGTGCGACCGTCCCGCGCTGCGATGCTGCCCAGTTCGCCGTCGATACGGATGGTGTGGATCTCCGGCCCGGCGGCGGTCACCAGACTCTTCATCACGAAGCTCAGCACGAACGTGCCGATCGCGCCGCCTCGGAAGCGGACGAGTGCGGCGCTCGTGTCATCCCCCTCCAATTCCAGAAAGCGCTGCGGCGCCGCCAGCGAGTAGATGCTCGCCACATCATCGCCGAGCACCATGCGCGCGGTCTCGAAGTCATGGACGCCGCCGGCGGTCATCATGCCGCCCGCGGCGGCCTTGGCATCAAGGAACCATGGCCGCTCCTCGACGAACGAGCGCGTCAAGTAGCACTCGCGAGTCATCTGCAAGAGGGCTGGTTTGCCGATCACGCCCTCGCGGACCAGATCGCGTATCTTGTGCGAGAGCGGCAAAAAGCGCTCGTTCTCCGCGATCATCAGGACGACACCGGCCTGGTCGGCGGCTGCGATCATCGCGTCGGCCTCCGGCAAGGTGGCGGCGATCGGCTTTTCGCAGAGGATGTGCTTGCCCGCGTCGGCGGCGGCCACGGCGACGTTGCCGTGCAGGTCGTGCGGCAGGCAGATGTCCACCGCGTCCAGCGCGGGATCGGCGAGCGCGTGGCGAAAGTCGTTCGTGATGCGCGCGGTTCCGTTGAACGCCGCGCTCAGCGCCGCGGCCTGCGCGTGGCTGACATCGACCGCCCAGGTCACTTCGGCGCCGCAACGCGCGAAGCCCTGGGCATGGCGGATGCCCGCCCAACCGCACCCGATGATCGCCACTTGCAACCGTGTGTCCATCCAGTTACCTCCGCTCCGCGATCAGTCCCCGCGGATCAGCGCCAGCACCTCTGGCAGCAGCGCCTGTGTCGTTGCCAGACCCTCGTTGCCGTAGATCGTCTCGTTGCCGCTCCAGTCGCCGTAATAGCCGCCCGCCTCTCGGAAGATGGGCGGGAAGGGGCCGGCGTCCCACGGGTGCATGGCCGGATCGAGCATGATCTCGATGCGGCCCGTGGCGACCAACAGATAGCCGTAGGCGTCGCTCCACCCCACGCGGACGTAGGCCCGGCGCGCGATGCGTTCCCACGCGGCCGCCCGGCCGTGCGCGCTCATCCCGCCCAGATCGGTCGTCGAGACGTA
>JALOOE010000442.1 GCA_025454565.1 Anaerolineae bacterium | reverse complement strand
TTTCAGATGCGGATGCGTGAAGTAGTTGCCGATGTTGTCGTAGTGCTTCTTCAGCGCCTTGAGGCGGAATATCAGCGGCAGATTGCCGAAGCTGAAGTAGTCCAGCAAGCTGTAAAAGTTGCGCCCGACGAATTTCTCCAGCGATAGCTTGTAGTTCAGGTTGCCCTCCGCCAGGTAGCGGAGATAGCCGTTGAAACTACCCGGCTCGATGGCCTCGAGCTGCGGCTGCATCTGATTGATGTCGGCATTCAGGGTGATCTGTGAGCCATCGTCGAAGCGGATGCGGTAGGTCGGGTTGATACGGCGCAGATCAAGATGCTCTTCCATGCGTTGGCCGAGCGCCCGGTACGTCTCTGCGAAAACTTCCGGCATCAGAAAGATCGAGGGTCCGACATCGAAGCGGTGCCCATCACGCACGATCTGATCGCATCGACCGCCGGGTCGCGCGTTCTTCTCGATCACGGTGACTTGGTAGCCGGCACGCGCGAGACGCGCGGCGGCTGCGATGCCGCCGATCCCGGCGCCGATAACTAGGACTGAAGTCATGATGAACGCTCCTCGACGCGATAACAAGTGATCATGGACGAGAGTATACCATGACGTAGATGATTTGTCAATACTTTGGATATGTTTTGGTCAATCTTGGATGGCGGATATTGACTCGCGCTGTCTCGACCGATGCGCTCCGGCAATATCTCATAGGGGAAGCACCCGGCTTGAGCCGTGGGCGAACAGAAAGCGAGCTCCGCTGTCCCACAGACATTTGGATCCATCGATGCTTCAGCATTAGAATGATCCGCATCTGGATAGGATTATACACCCAAAATGAGATGACCACGTTGCCGAATCAAGACATCGACACGATCTTCGCGTATCATCAGGCGACCAAGCACCATTTCAGCCGGTTCGCCGATGGCCCCGGCCAACTCGATTGGGCGACGCAGCCCGATCCGTTCCGACGCTATGGCGGCACGCCGCTGGCCGCGCCCCTGATCAAGCTGGCGCACGTCCGGCCCGGCGATGAGCCGCCCTACCCCGCCGGCTTCCAAATCGGCCATGTGCCGCCCGCGCCGCTAGATTTCGCCGGCGTCTCGCGACTCTTCTTCGACAGCCTCGCGCTCTCCGCCTGGAAGCAATACGGAGGCGAGCGGTGGGCGTTGCGCGTCAACCCATCCAGCGGCAACCTGCATCCCACCGAGGGGTACCTGATTTGCGGGCCGGTTTCGGGGCTGATCGAGACGCCCATGGTCGCGCACTACGCGCCGCGCGAGCATGCGCTGGAAGTGCGCGCGACCTTCCCCCACGACATGTGGCAAGCGTTGACCTCCGACCTTCCGCCCGGAGCGATCCTGGCCGGCCTGACCTCGATCCATTGGCGCGAGGCGTGGAAGTACGGCCAGCGCGCCTATCGCTACTGCCAGCATGATGTGGGCCACGCGCTGGCGGCCATCAGCATCGCCGCGGCGGGCCTGGGCTGGCAGGCGCACCTGCTCGATGGCCTGAGCACCGATCAAGTTGCCGTGCTGTTGGGTGTGGCGGACCAAGCAGGGCCGGAAACAGAGCATGGCGATTGCATAGTGGCCATCCTTCCGCACGGAACAGACCTGGCAGGTTTTCAAAACCTGCCAGATCTCTCGCCTGAAATTGCCGAAAGCTTCCGCCATCTCGCCAGGCAGGGGCGGCCAAACCGGCTCAGTGCACGCCACGTCGCCTGGGAATGGATCGGCGCGGCCGCGGTCGCCACGCGCAAACCCGTGACTCAGGTTGCAGTGAATCACGCCTCAAGCCTCACGTTTCACGTTTCACGTCTCACGTTTGACAGTAGCGATCAACAGCTCTCGTCCCACGCACGCTCTCTTCGCCGCATCATCCATCAACGCCGCAGCGCACAGCAGATGGACGGCCACACGGCCATGGCGCGGGAGAGCCTCTATGCGATTCTCGCGCGTACCATGCCGGGCCAGGGTCGCGCGCCATTTGCTGCACTGCCCTGGGAGCCGCATGTCCACCTGGCACTCTTCGTGCATCGCGTGACCGGGCTCGATCCCGGCCTGTACCTCCTCGCGCGCGATCCGGCGCAGACTGACGCCCTGCGTGCGGCGCTCAAACCGGAATTCGCGTGGGAGACTCCCGCCGCTTGTCCGCCCGGTCTGCCCTTCTATCGGCTCCAGACCGGCGACGCGACCAGCGCCGCCCGGCGCATCTCGTGCGGCCAGGAGATCGCGGCCGACGGCTGCTTCAGCCTGGGCATGATCGCCGAGTTCGCGCGGCCGCTGGCTGAGCAGGGCGCGTGGATGTATCCCCGTTTATTCTGGGAGTGCGGTATGATCGGCCAGGTGCTCTATCTGGAGGCTGAGGCCGCGGGTCTGCGCGGCACCGGCATCGGTTGCTTCTTCGATGATGCGATGCATGCGCTGTTGGGGCTGAACGATACGCGGTATCAGAGTCTCTATCACTTCACGGTGGGCGGGCCGGAGGAAGACAGGCGGTTGACGACGCTGCCGGCGTATGATGGGGTTGCAGGTTGAAGGTTACAGGTTGAAGGTTACAGGTTGAAGGCTACAGGTTGAAGGTTACAGGTTGAAGGTTTATTTTCCAGTCGTTGGGGTGCACACGCGATGAAAGATTGGCAGTCCCTCGAAGACGATATCATTTCCTGCCGCGCCTGCCCGCGCCTTGTCGCCTGGCGCGAGGAGGTGGCGCGGGTCAAGCGCCGCGCCTACCGGGCTGAGGAGTATTGGGGCAAGCCTGTCCCCGGCTTCGGCGATCAGAACGCGCGCGTGCTGGTGATTGGGTTGGCGCCGGCTGCACACGGCGCGAATCGTACGGGCCGCATGTTCACCGGCGACAGCTCCGGCGACTTCCTGTACGCGGCGCTGCATCGCGCCGGATTCGCCAGCCGGCCGACCTCGCGCCATCGCGGCGACGGTCTGACTCTCCGTGATGTCTTCATCAGCGCGGTCTGCCGCTGTGCGCCGCCGGATAACAAGCCGCTGCCGGCCGAGATCGCCGCCTGCCGGCCCTATCTCGAACGCGAGATCGCGTTGCTGTCTGACCTTCAAGTCGTGGTCGCGCTGGGCCGCATCGCCTTCGACGCCGCGCTGCGCCTCTACGCCAACCTTCAACCTTCAACTTTCAACCTGAACGCTGCATCGTTCGCCCACAACGCGGCCTGTTCGCTCGGCCATGGCCTGCCGACGCTGATCGCCTCCTATCACCCCAGCCGCCAGAACACCCAGACCGGACGGCTGACGAAGGAGATGTTCGATTGCGTCTGGGAGCAGGTGAAGCAAGTCAGCAAGTCAGCAAGTCAGCAAATCGAGACAGCAGATTTGACCCCCTGAACTGACTCGCGCTAGAATCCTTTGTCGTCATTCGTCATTCGTCATTCGTCATTCGTCATTCGTCATTCGTCATTCGTCATTCGTCATTCGTCATTCGTCATTCGTCATTCGTCATTCGTCGAGGTGTCCCATGCCTGAAACCCAACAAGTCATCT
>JALOOE010000441.1 GCA_025454565.1 Anaerolineae bacterium | reverse complement strand
TGCCGTCGCATCGTCAGGTCAGACAGTAACACCGCTTCCCGCGCCGGTCAATCCACCCGAAGTACAATTCAGCGCGGTCGCCAGCACTGTAAACGCCGGAGCCTGCACGGTGTTGCAATGGGTCACCTGGGATGCCCAGCAAATCGCGCTCGATGGCGCGGCGGTGTCCGGTCAGGATCGCCGCGAGGTGTGTCCGCAGACGACCCAACGTTACGTGCTGACCGCAAGCAACTCGGCCGGCCAGGCGCGCAGGGAGTTGATGATCTCCGTCATCGGTGCGGTGCAGCCCACCCAGTCAGCTCCGCCCACGGCGCCACGCGCGACAGCAGTGGGATCGAACAGCCAGACATCCCCATTGCCGACGCCCATCGCCACGCGACCGGCGGAGAGCACCGCCCGGCCCATCCCGACGCCTCCGCCGCAGCCGACCGCGCCGATCGCCGCTCCCTCCGGCGCGGTCGTCCACGCTCAATCGGCGCCGACTGAGCCTCCGGCACGCCCCCCTGCTGCTACGTCTGTGGTCGTTGCGGCTCCCACATTCGATCTGAGCCGCCTGCTGACTCCGACGGCGACGCGGGCGGCCGTGCGGCGGCAGATCGCCGAAGGTCAGGCCACGCCGACGCCAATCTTGATGGCGCGCGTGGGAGCGGGCAACGATCCTGCCCGCACCGGCCCAACCACCTCAGCGACCTCGACGCAACGCCCATCCGCCCCGGAGCGCGGCTTCCGTATGTCGCTCTTGCCTGGCTACAGCGCTTATGTCTTGATGGCGGCAATGTTGGTGGGGACAGGGGCTGTTGTGGTGCGCAGAAAACGTGGAACGTGATGCGTGCTGCGTAATCTTGTTGCGCAGAGATCACTTGCATCAAGAGATTCACGCATCACGGTTCGCGTATCACGCATGATGTGGCCCGCCCGACGCCATGAGTTCAACCAACACGTTCCACCCCTATGCCTGGTGCGCCTGGCTGGCTGCCGCGGCGCTGCCGGCGCTTCTCACGCGTAATCCGCTCTACCTGAGCCTGACGCTGCTGGCCGTTGGCGTGGTCTATGGCGCGCTGGGGAAACGCAGCGCGCTGGCGCGCAATTGGGGCGCGTTCGTCCGCTTCAGCGCGTTCCTCTGGCTGCTGACCATCCCGTTCATCGCCCTGCTGAATCATCACGGCACCATTGTACTGTTTCGTTTGCCTGCAACCTGGCCGCTGATCGGCGGTCCGGTCACACTGGAGGCGCTGCTCTACGGGCTGACTGGCGGCCTGGCGCTCGTGACGCTGCTGATGGCCTTCGCTGTTTTCAACGTGGCCGTCGATCAAGCTCGGCTGCTGCGCATGACGCCCGGCTTCATCTACCAGGCCGGTGTGGTGGCGGGGATCGCAGTGGCGTTCGTGCCACAAATGGTGACGACCTGGTCGGCAATCCGCGAGGCGCAACAGGTGCGTGGCCATCAGGTGCGCGGCGTGCGCGATCTGCTCCCGCTGCTCATGCCGCTTCTCGTTACGGCCCTGGAGCGTGCGATGCAGCTCGCCGAGTCGATGGAGGCGCGCGGTTTCGGCGGGCAGATGCTCGCGGCAACGACCGTGGAACGGCAGCGCAACCAGTTGATCTTGCTGGCGGGACTCGGTGCGCTCGGCGCAGGCGTTGCCGGTCTCGGCTTCTGGACGGATCGGCCCTGGTTGGTCGGGGTGCTGCTGGCCGGCGGTGGGGCGCTGCTGATCTGGAGCTTCTGGGATCAAGGCCGGCGTGTGCGGCGCAGCCGCTATCAGCGCTGGCTGTGGTCTCGCGTCGACCGGATCGTGCTGGTGATCAGCCTGATCGCCGCAGGCATCTGGATCCTGGCTATGTTGACGCAGGCCGACTGGCTGCTCTACTATCCCTATCCGCCCTACTCGCCGTGGCCGACGTTCGAGCCGGTGCTGGGCTTCGCGATCCTCTTGCTGGTGGCCCCGGCGTTGGCGCTGCCGCCGCGATGACGCATCAAAACATTGGCTTACTCCAGGCAGACATTGGCCCGTCCGTCCCAGTCGCACCATGCCAGAAGCTGCGTGACACGTCCCTGGACAGTAGGAGCGACCATGGAGCTTGCGATTAAGCTGTTGACAGTTCTTGGCCTGGGTGCAATCGAGCTCTGGGCAGCTATCCCCGCTGGCTTGGCGTTGCAACTCCATCCTGTATCGGTAGGTATCACAGCGGCGGTTGGCGCAATACTGGGGGTATTTGTCGTTGTCTTGTTCGGAGAGCGCGTGCGAACCTGGCTGGTACAACGCCACGGCGGGCAGAAAGAGAAAGGGCGAAATGGTCTCATCTATCGGGTCTGGCACCGTTATGGAGTTGTGGGGTTAGGGCTATTGGCGCCTGTGCTCATTGGTGCGCCACTTGGGGCTGCGTTGGGAGTCACGCTTGGGGTACCCCCTGGCCGTCTGTTGTTTTGGATGAGTCTTGGCATCGTTCTCTGGAGTATCGCGTTGACACTGGCTGGTGTACTGGGTCTGGCAGGCATTGAGAAATTGGGGCATTGAGGCAAATTGAGGCCAACACCTTCAGTGATGATGCGTTCTCTAGCACTCGCTTCGCGCTCATGCTAAGCGCTGCGATTGCATCAGGGCGCCATTCAGATCACTTTGCGCATCATGCGGTAGAATGGGTCGCGGAGGCGCGGCATGAATCGTAGAACCTGGAATCTGGCGATCGGCAGCGTGCTGGTGGTCGGCGTGATCTGGCTGTGGGCCGGCCGCGTGCCGGCGGCGGAGCCCGCGGTCCGCACGGCGAGTCTGCCACCGGCGCCGGCGGTGGGCCACCCGGCGCCCGACATCAAGCTGACCACGGTCACCGGCGAGACATTCGCGCTCGCGGCATTGCGCGGTAAGCCGGTCGTGCTCAACTTCTGGGCGACGTGGTGCCCTCCCTGCCGCGCCGAACTGCCCGAATTGCAGGCGGCGAGCCAGCGCTACGCCGGGCAACTGGAGATCATCGGCGTGAACCAGGCGGAGCCGCCCGCTGGGGTGACCGCATTCGCACAACAGTTCGGCCTGACTTTCCCGATCCCATTGGACACGAGTGCCGACGTCAGCCGCCGTTATGCGGTGCGCAGCCTGCCCACCACTTTTTTCATCGATCGCAACGGCGTCATCCGCCAGATCCAAAGCGGTCCCTTGACCGAGGCGACGCTGGCGCAAGCATTGCGCGCAATCTATCCGTGAGGCGGTTACAGGTTGAAAGTTGAAGGTTGAAGGGCCGTTGCATCTCCCCTTTCAACCTTCAACCTGTCATCATCAACTCGTGAGGGCCTGCCATGCTCCCCATCCTCCAACTCGGTCCCCTTGCCCTGCCCGTATACCCGATAGCGCTGCTGCTGGCGTTTTGGGCGGGGTTGGCGGTGGGCGCACGCGCTGCAAGCCGCCTGGGGGTGGATGGCGATCACATCTGGAATGCGGGCATGTACGGTCTGCTGGCGACGATCATCGCCGGACGGCTGGGGCACGTGATCGCGTTCTGGCCCGCATAT
>JALOOE010000440.1 GCA_025454565.1 Anaerolineae bacterium | reverse complement strand
CGAAGAGCAGAACGGCCGTCACGATCAGGATCAGACCAACGATCAGGCGAGATGTGCTCATGCGGTCTCCTTCCCACTCGCTTTTGAGAAGCATCACAGGTCCGTCAGTACCTTCTTCATCGGCTGATACTGCAATCCGGTCCCCTCGAAGCTCCAGCCGTTACGGAGCCCGGTGGTCTTCCGGTAGTCCAGCGCGGTGTAGAAGGGGATCGCGTAGAGCGTCGCAGCGACCCGGATCACCCTCACCTGTTGCCGCAAAGATTCCTGCTCGAACTGCGCCACCAGCCGCCGCCCGATCCCGCGCCGATGATGGTCGCCCCGGACGAACAGGCTCGCCAGCCGTTCCTTGCGCCCTCGGAGCACGCCGACGATCTCACCATCTTCCTCGGCGACGAAGACCAGCGGCGCTCGGATCACCTGCGCAACGGCCTCCCGGTGGGCCGGCTCGGCCGACCACGCATGCCGGAAGGGGCCAAGCAGCTTGCTTAACTCATCGGGCGTGGCGAAGGAGAGGTTGAACCGGCTGTAGGTGTCCGCGATGAGCCGTCCGACGCTCTCCGCATCGGACTCACGATAGAGACGGATGGTGAGCATGCGAACTGTCCTCTTTCGGCATCATGCCCGAAACGTGCACGCGGCGCCTGCGTCACGATTCCTGCATAAGTGTGCCACGACACCGTCCCCAGCGCATCGGCCATCTGGTGAGTGTCGTGATCGGACAGATGGGCGATCTTGGCTCCCGGTCGGCGGGCTCCCGGTCGCCGGGCTACCGGGAGCCGGCTACCACTCCCTGACCCAGGGCTCGGAGAGGTCGTACTCTGTGAAACCGGCCGAGGCGTAGAGCGCATTGGCCGCCTGAGAATAGCCGCCCACGAACGCCAGCACGCACCCCATCCGCTGAAGCCGGCGTAACGCCTCGGCCAACACCGCTCTGCCCAGGCCGCGTCGCTGATGTTCGGGCGCCGTGCCCACCGGTTCGAAGTACGCGGTGCGCGTCACGTCGTCGTACCAGGCGGTGCAGAACGCGGCGATTTCGCCGGTAGGCGCGGCCGCCGTGACCGCGGGCTGATCCGGCACGGCGACGATATCCAGATCGCGCCGGTAGAGCGGTTGCCGCTGGATGTTGTGATACCACGTCCACCCCTCATATTTCTCATCCGGCTCAGCGGGGTGGAACGCCCGCCATGAGGCCCAGCTTCGGGCCGGGAGCTCGGCCACATCGCCTAAGGACCGCACCATGTAACCCGCGGGCGCCGGCAGCGGCGGGATCGGCGCAGACAGCGCCTGGCGCCGCCGGTATTCTGCGGCATCCGGCCAGCCGCCCACGGTGTAGCCGCGCCGCGCCAACAGGCTCCGGCGCATGGCGTCACCACGATCGGCGAAGACGATCAGTCGTGAGCCGCCATCCGGCGGCCGGATGGCCAGCCGCTGCTCGGCGACGTCCAGCATCGCTTCTTCGAGCTCCGGCGTGCGCAGAGCGGGATGCACCTGGAAATGCGCTTCCCCGCGGCCTTCGGCGTTCAGGACCGCGACGATTCGGCCAAGCATGCGAGTCTCCCAGATGAATGTGACGCTGTCGAAGGCGTCACACGCCTGGCAGTTCTCCACGACATGCCACCGCCAGTAGTCGAGCCGCGCGACGTGCCAGCCGCCCCTGGCGGCGCGCCGGCGGTTGGGCCGTGTCACCTGACGGAGGAAATCACGGATCCGCCAATAGTCGTCTTCGGTCTGATATGGACGCATGATGATCGTCTGCATGTTACTTCCTTCTGGGGTGCGCTGCTGCAATAATACTGACACAGCGTTTGTGTGTGCCGCGCCATGCTGTTATAATCGTTGACGCCCGAATATGCAACTCACATGACCGACCACAACACAGCAACCGTTCACTCCTTCATCACGCGCTGGCAGGCTTCCGGTGCGGCCGAGCGCGCCAACTACCAGCTCTTCCTTTCGGAGTTGTGCGACCTCCTCGGCGTCCCGCGTCCCGACCCCGCCACCCCCGACGGGGCCGACAACGCCTATGTCTTCGAGAAGGCCGTGCCGCTGCCGCATGGCACCACGGAGCGCATCGACCTCTACCGTCGCGGCTGCTTCGTGCTGGAGGCGAAGCAGGGCAGCGACCGGGCCGAGCCGGGACATGCGCTTTCGCAGGAAGCCGAGCGCCGGCTGAAGGCGCGCAAACGGGGCGCCGCGGTGCGCGGCACGGCAGCCTGGGACACGGCCATGGAACGCGCGCGACAGCAAGCCCAAAGCTATGCGCGCAACCTGCCGCCCGACGAAATCCGAGATGGCCGGCCCCCCTTCCTGGTCGTCGTCGACGTGGGCCGTTCCATCGCGCTCTACGCCGAGTTCACCCGCACCGGCGGGAACTACATCCCTTTCCCCGACCCGCTGCATTACCGGCTCGACCTGGCCGACCTGCAAAACGACGACACCCGAGAGCTCCTGCGCCGACTCTGGCTCGACCCGATGGGCCTGGACCCGGCGCGGCGCAGCGCCCGCGTGACGCGCGGGATCGCCGAGCGGCTGGCGGCGCTGGCACGCTCCCTGGAGGATGCTCCCGCAGGCGCTCCGGCGGCGGGAGGAGTGGGAAGCGCCGAAGCCGTCGCCCGCTTTCTGATGCGCTGCCTGTTCACCATGTTCGCCGAAGACGTAGGCCTCCTGCCCGACCGGGCTTTCACCCAGCTCCTGGCCGACTCCCGGCGCAACGCCGCCAGCTTCCCGCCGCTGGTTGAAGAGTTGTGGCGGACTATGGCATCCGGGGGCTTCTCCGTGGTGCTGCGCGTGCCGGTGCCCCATTTCAACGGGGGGCTCTTCGAGGACGCGAAAGCGCTGCCGCTGACCTCCGACCAGCTTCAACTGCTGATCGAAGCCGCGCGGGCCGACTGGCGCGATGTGGAGCCGGCCATTTTCGGCACGCTGCTGGTGCGTGCGCTGGACCCCGTGGAGCGCCACAAGATGGGCGCGCACTTCACCCCGCGCGCCTACGTCGAGCGGCTGGTGCTGCCGACCGTCATCGAGCCGCTGCGGGCCGAGTGGGAGTCGGCCATGGCGGCTGCGCTGCTGCTGGCCGAGGGGGGCAAGCGCGCCGAGGCGCTGGCCGAGGTGCGGGCCTTCCAGCGCCGGCTCGCCAGCGTCCGCATCCTCGATCCGGCGTGCGGTTCGGGCAATTTTCTTTATGTCACCCTGGAGCACCTGAAGCGGCTGGAAGGCGAAGTGCTGGAGGTGCTGCGCAACCTGGGCCAGGAGCAGGCGTCGCTGGAGTTGGAAGGGGAGATCGTGCGGCCCGAACAGTTCCACGGCCGGAGCCGATCCTGCGCAACCTGCACAACATCGAGTGCCGCGACGCGGTGCTGGCGTGGGACGCGGTCGAGCCGCTGCTGGACGCCGATGGCCGGCCCGTGACCCGCTGGGACGGCCGCACGACCAGGGCGCATCCTGTGACCGGCGAGCAGGTGCCCGACGAAACCGCCCGCGTGCCCGCCTGGCGTTACATCAACCCCCGACCCGCCGAGTGGCCGGAGGCGGATTTCATACTGGGCAACCCGCCGTTTCTTGGCAAGCTGCGCGTGCTCTCAGATCTAGGCGAAGGTTACGCCGAAGCATTGCGAAAAGCCTATGTGGAGGTTCCAGATGGCTGCGACTTTGTCATGTACTGGTGGTATAAAGCAGCTTTAGCTGTGGCGGCCCGATCCACAACTCGCTTCGGTTTGATATCGACCAAAAGCATTTCCCAGAAGTTCAACCGACGGGTTGTTGCTCAAGCTCTGACGAGCGAAAATCCCATACACATGTCATTCGTCATCCCAAATCACCCCTGGGTGGACTCTGAGGATGGTGCGGCCGTCAGGATAGCAATGACTGTTGGAGCGTGTGGAATTCGCGATGGCGTCTTGGTCAAGGTTACCAGAGAGGAGACAGGAACAGGCGAGGTGGCCAGAGTCGAGCTGCAAGTGGAAAGAGGCATCATCCACCAGGATTTGCGAGTCGGATCGGACGTTGCGGCTGCACTAACACTCAAGGCTAACGAAGGGCTCTCCAGTACGGGTTTGATCCTGGGTAGCCGGGGCTTTGTCCTTACGCGTGATGAAGCAGGTAGACTCCTGAGATCGGAACCGATTGCCGCAGGTCTAGTCTTTCCTTTGCGGAACGGGCTGGATCTGATGCAGAGCTTGCGCGACCTGTATGTCATCGACACTCACGGTTGGGAAGAGCAGGAGTTACGTGACAAGGCTCCAAATATCTACCAGCGCCTCTACGATCGAGTTTACCCTGAGCGCCAGGAAAACCGTGATCCTAAGCTGAGACGGAGCTGGTGGCTTTTCCGTAGAAGCAATGATCAGGTACGTGGTGCGATTGCCGGTCTTTTTCGCTACATCGTGACTCCAGAAACGGCGCGTCATCGAGTATTCGTGTTTCTTCCCGCTGAGGTGAGGCCTGAGCACAAGCTGGTCGTGTTCGGTAGCAGCAATGCTTACGTGCTTGGCGTGCTCTCCAGCCGAATTCACGTAACTTGGGCGGTCTCTGCTGGGGGCAGACTCGGTGTAGGCGATGATCCTGTCTACAGCAAGACCACCTGCTTCGAAAAGTTCCCCTTCCCCGCGGCCACCGACCCGCAGCAAGCGCGCATCCGGGCCATCGCCGAGGAATTGGACGGCCACCGCAAACGCCAGCAGGCGCAACACCCCAAGCTGACCCTGACCGACATGTACAACGTCCTGGCGAAGCTGCGGGCCGGTGAGCCGCTGTCCGCAAAAGACAAGATCGTCCACGAGCAGGGGCTGGTCAGCGTGCTGCGACAGCTCCACGATGAGCTGGACGCGGCCGTGTGCGACGCCTACGGCTGGCCGCCGTCGCTCACCGACGAAGAGATCCTGGAGCGGCTGGTGGCCCTCAACGCCGAGCGCGCCGCGGAGGAAGCCGCCGCGACCAGAGGTGCAGGCGGCCTCATCCGCTGGCTGCGGCCCGAATACCAAGCACCCACGCAACACGCAGTACGCAATATCGCGCAGCATGCCTGTGTGACGCAGCAGATCTTGGTCCAAGAGACACCGGAGGAAACGCAACCCGCTGCGCGGCCCCTCCTCCCCTGGCCCGACCGCATGGCCGAACAGGCCCAGGCCGTGCGCGGCGCGCTGGCGAACCTGGCCGTGCCGGCGAGCGCGGCCCAGGTTGCCGCGGCGTTCGCCGCCGCGCCGCCGGAGCGCGTCGCCGAGCTGCTGGAGACGCTGGTCACGCTGGGCCAGGCGCGCGGCGTGGCGAACGGGCAGTTCGGCGCTGCGTAGCGTCGCGCCGGATTCAGGCGGCCGCCACCTGCCTCAGCAACCCACGCCGCAACGGCGCCTCGATAGTCATCGCCTCGTGCCAGCCCGGC
>JALOOE010000439.1 GCA_025454565.1 Anaerolineae bacterium | reverse complement strand
ATCCACCATGACCGGCATCCGGCAGAGCTCGCCGGCCTCCACCGCCCGCTCGACCGAGACCCAGGGCGGGTGCGCGGCGTCCCACGGCAGCCGCGTCCAGTAGTGGGCGGTCTTGATGCCGACGATGAGGTCGCTATATGCTTCGGCTACGGCCGCGGCGATCTTAGGCTGCATTTCGCCAACGACCTGCTCGCCATCTTTGTCCACCATGCCGTCGCCCGCGATATTGAGGTAGGCCAGGATGCGCACCTTCGATAGATCGATGCAGCTCGCCTTGAAATCGGAAAAGTTGCGCCAGCCGGCCGTGCCCGCATCCACGGTGGTCGTGACACCCGAAGCGAAGAGATGCGCGTCGGCGTGCATGCTCTCGACGTAGCTGGTGGGGGTCGGCGGATAGGTGTAGACGTGCGTGTGCATGTCGATGATGCCCGGCGTGACAATAAGCCCGGTCACGTCTACGACCTGCGCCGCAGTCGCGGCGGGGATATCAGCATCAACCGCCGCGATCTTCTTTTCTGAGATGCCTACGTCGAACAGGCCGTCACGGCCGTTGGCGGGATCGATGACGCGGCCGCCTTTCAGGAGCAGATTGAACGATCGAGGTTCAGGGGTTTGTGCAGGAGTCATGTGGCGTGTCTCCTTCGCGATGATGTCTCATCAGATTCCAGCGAAGCGGAATTCGCTCACGGATGACACGGAGAACACGGATTGAGACCTATCCTTCTGCATCCGTGTCTATCCGTGAGCTTTCTGTAGCGCCCGCTGATACAACGCCGTCCCATAGAACTCATACGACGCAGCTTTGTCGGGCACATCCATCAGATGCACCGTGAAGCGCGCCGGCACCCCGTTATCGGGCAGGTGGTCGCGGAAGTAGCCGCGATACGCCTCGGCATAGGCCTTGCGCAGTCGATCCTGCTCGGCCGCGTAGCCAAGCGGATCGACCAACGGGTTCGGCGATTTGGGTTGGCAGCCGAACGCGTGGATCTCGATGAAGTCCACGTCAGCCAGCGAATCGCAGATCCCGGCGTCCCGCAGCCACTTCTCCCAACACTGGAAAACGAGTGGAATCTCGCGATGCGGATCCATCGACACCAGCTCGTCCAGCCCCAACACGCTTTTGGCTGAGTAGCCTCCGGTCAGCCCGGCGAAGCAGATCTTCAGATCGCCATCGGGCAGCTCCTCAGTCACCAGGGCCGAGAGCACCGGGTGCTCGCCCTCGTAGTAGTAGGTCAGCTTACCCCGCTTCTTCACATTGAACGGCATCGTCCACCTCCACAGTATTTGCCCCGTCAACCGGGGAAAGGATCGCCTTCGCCGGCGATGCCACGGATCACGCGCAACGGTGGGCGGGCGCGCAACGCCTCGATATCCGGACACGGCACGATCGCCCCGTCCTGCACGCTATAGATGCGCAGACGGCTCAGGTTATTGCTACCCAGGCCTACTTCTTCGGCCATCCGCAGGTAGATGATCTCGGACGGGTCGAAGCCTATCAGGTAGCTGGCGACGCAATCGACAGCCACCATGTTGACCCCGGCGATCACCAGCCCCAGCGGGAAGTTGCGCCCCCGGTGGAACCCCGTGCCGTCGCGGCCAATCACACCCTCGATGATGTTCAGGTGCGGCGTCACGACCTTGGCCGTGTCGTTCAGACGCCGCGCAAGGCCCTCTTCCCACAGCGCATGCACCGTGGCGTCCATCCACTCCTGCCTCGGCCGCGTATCGTCACGCAACTCCTGCGGAATCTCCTTCCAGGCCTGAGCACAGTAGTGCCGGTCGAACACGTTGACCGCGCCCATCATGTTCTTGAGGCAGAGGGTGGTGATCGCCAGGTTGTGCGTTTTCAGCTTGGGGACGTTGAAGAGGACGGTATGCGGGCCAACGGCCAGCCGGCTGACGTTGAGCGTCGGGTGCGCCTGGTGCTGCGGCGCCGGCTTCTTGACGCAGGTGTAGGTGGTGGGGCAGCGCAATTTGATGCCGGTATCGTGTGCCAGCGTGTCGTAACCCGTGCCAAGCCAGTGTCGAGGCTCGTTGTCATCAGCGTTGCGCGGGTCCTCGAGCACGTAGACCGCTGACCGCCGACCGCCGTGCTCGATCAGGTGGTCGAACATGCCGTGGACGAAGCCCGGATGCGTACCGATGCCCGTGTCGGGATCGGCGTACTTCTCGCCGACCGTGACGTTCGGCTTGATGACCGCCTTCTCGCCTTCAAGCTCGATCCGCATCGCCGACATGGCCTCGCGCGCTGCGGCGCGATACGCCTCCCAGCCGACCGGCTCGCTGACCGGTATGCGGCTGACCAGCACCGCTTGGGGATCGTTCAGCAGAGGGTGTAGTTTCACGCTTCATTCCTGAGATGCATCGTGGTGCAGTATGGCTCGAACCCGACACGCCGCCAGAAATCATGGCCCCGCGGGTTCGAGGCCAGGACATCGATCACGACCCTGCACCCCAGCGGAAAATGCTCGGCGGCCAGGGCCCGGATGGCCGCCCTCCCCAGGCCTTGTCCGCGCAGCTCCCGCTCGATGTAGAACTGGCGCAGATAGACGCTGGTCTGATCGGAGAAATACTCGTCGCGGCGGGTTTGATACACCGCATAACCGACGACCCGGTCGTCCATCGCGAACAGCTTCAGCTCCCAATCGCCGAGCAGCCAGCCCTGCATGCGTTCGGCCAGTTGGTCGATCGACATCGGGTTGCGGCTGCCTTCATCTTCGATCAGGCGCTTGTTCATCTGAGCCAGCAACGGCAGGTCGGCTTCGTGAGCGGGACGGACGAGCAAAGGCATCGTGGTTGCTTCGATCGCTATGTCGCGTTTTCAATCACCGTTCCGATACATCTCAGATCAGCGCAGAAGAGTCGCGCAGCATCGTGCGGCTGGCGCACCAGCACGCCTGGAACACCAACCGCCGCTGCGCCGAGGATATCGGCGACATAGTTGTCCCCGATCATCCAGGTTGGGCCGCCGTTGCCGATGTAGGCCAACGCCTCGCGGAAGATCTGCGGGTGCGGCTTTTCGTAGCCCACCGTCGCGGAGTTGAAGAGCGCCGCGATGCGGGAGTCCAGCGCGAGCGCGGCCACGAACTCCGCCAGCTCCGGCACATGGTTGGAGAGGATCACGTGCGTCCAACCGCGGCGCGACAGATCATCGAGCGCCGGGAGCGTGTCATCGAACAGCCGCCAGCGCGCCGGGTTGCAGTAGACCGATCGCACCTGGTGGGCGAGCAGGCGCGCCCGGCCCGACTCGATCCCTAACGCCGAGAAAACGCGCGCGAAGAGCGGCTCAAGCGCCGCCCACCAATGATCCGCGCCGGTGATGTGGGTATGGGGCTGGTCGGGGCTGTGCCAGGGGAACCCGCTGCGGAGATGCGCATTTCCCGGTCGAGCAGCTCCAGGAACGACATCGCCCACCACACGCCCTCACGATAGCCCAGCGTGCCGTCAAAATCCCAGATCAGTGTCTTCACCTTGAACCTGGAACTTTCAACCCGCCCCGAATCTCAGCCGCATCGCCGAGTCACGGAATTCGATCTGCATTTCTGTGGCAGGCAGGTCGGCCACGCAGTAGGGACTGACATAGTGCTTGAAGCCGGTGATCGGCTGTTCGCTGCCGTTGAGCAGCAGTGGCCAAATGCGAGTGGCGCCGCCCGCACCTTCCGCTTGAACTCCTCGTAGCTGCCATCGATTGCCTGGCGGCCCATCTGGCAAAGCCAGACGTTGTGCTGACCGGTGGAGCGCAGCTCACGATACGCATTCTCACCGCTCGTCATCCACTGGAGACCACGTGCCGCGGTCAGCGCGAGATAGCCGTCCCCCTTGCGCGCAAACGCCCAGGCGCAATCCGGCGGATTGCGACGCACGATCTCATATTCGTCGAATGCGAAAGCCGGGAAGAACGCATGCGTGAAGCCCATCCAGTCATCTTCGGGCAGGTTGTGGATGGCGATGAGTACGTCCTTCCACTGCGCCACGCGCGGCAGCGTATCGTTGCCGTGCCAGAAGTTCGGGCGATGCGAGCCATCCTCGCTGGCGCAGGTCGGATGCGTGACGAAGACGAGCGCGTCCGGGCCGAGCGTGGCCTGCCAGATGTGCTGCTGATAGCCTTTTTCGCCGGGGTGCCAGTCCTGGGCGGAGCAAAGCATATAGTCGGGCGTCTTGTAGGTGACCTTGTTGACCTCGACGCCGTGCGAGCCGGAATTTCGCCAGAGCGCCAACTCGCCTGCGTGCCGCTCCTGGCTCCACATCTCTTCAGGCAGGTCGGCGGCGATCTCGGCGATTACCGGCGGCAACTCATAGTCCGAGCACGCCAGACTCACCGTGCCGAGCAGATGATCGTTGAAGACGCCCATGCCCCACAACAAACGGCTGATGCCTGAGGTTGCCTCGTTGTAGCCGCTCTTGATGAAGGGCGTGTATGTGCGGCCATGCGTCGAGCCGAACACGCCACGATACGAGTTGACCGCCATCGTGAACATCATCTTGTCAAGCACGACGGCCGCCATCTCGGCGACATCATCATCGTCGGCCAGGCTGGCGAGATGCGAAAGCGCCAGGGTGTCCTCCTCGAAGTAGCAGTTGGAGTCCCATTCCTTGAAGCCGTTCGCCGCACGGTCGCGCAGCCATTCGAGCGCGCGGCGCTCGCCCGTCTCGCGATGCCACTGGCCGGTCTGGCCGTTGTTGGAGAAAACCTGATCCGGGAATAGCTGCCCGGCGAGCACTTCACAGGTGTGAAACAGGATGCTGTGGTTCTCGGTGGTGTAGCACATGGCATCGCTGCCCGGCTCGTCGTTCCAATACTTGAAGCCGAGGATGCACTCGCGCAGCGGCTGGAGCAATTCCTGGGGGAAGGCAGGATCGTCTCGGAAGCGATAGAGCATTCCCAGCAGGCCGACCAGGTAGAAATCGCTGCAATCGCCGCGGCGATTGATGCCCTCGATGGTGGACTGCACCACTTTGCCATTGACGTCGAGCCATGCGCCCAGCGCCATTTTAGCGATCTCGCAAAAGACGTTCACATTGCGGTGGGCGGCATCGAGCAACGCTTCGTAGCGGCGCTCCTCAATGTCACCGTATGGGGTCTCGGAAAAACGATTCCGCGTGATCCAGCAGCGAATCTTTCGCTCGATCCGCATGGCGCCCTCATAGTACTCCTGGGGCTTCGGCATCAGGAACAAATCATACGGCCCGTCGGGAAACTGATAGGCTGTGCCCATGATCGCCTGGGCGCCGGCCGCAGCGGTTTTCTGACCCTCGGAATAGATATCGGCGGCAGGCGATTGCACCCGAATCGTCAGCTCCGTGCTGCCGCGGAAATCATCGGGCCAGTGGATCGCGACCTCGTCAGAGTTCCTGAATACATCCTGCCGAATTTGAGCGCCGATGAAGGCGCGTTCGAGCAGTTGGCGGCGCTTGACCGGTGAGATCGTGGTGGGCAGCCGCACCGAGAGATCGGCGCCGGACGGCGCGCCAACGATCTGCAGCGCCATCGCGTAGGGACATTCGCGTGCTGCGACCTGTTCGAACCGCACCATGAGCTTATTAGGGCCGGGTTGCAACGTCAGCTCGAACGACACGCGCTTGGGCAACTGATGGTAGAAGTGCTCCTGGCGATGGACGTGCACGCCATCGAGCCAGATATCAGCCGGCCCATTGGTGGTGAGGACGCAAGTCACGCGTTGTTCAACCGGGCAGACGACCTCGGTATAGGCCCACGCGGCCAGATAGTGGCAGATGTGATGGAACCGGGATAGATCGACAAAGTGATCATCTTTGCAGCGGACGTACTCCCAACGCGTCTCGAGGTCGCCGATGGTCACCGGCCGCCTCTCAGCCGGCGACATGTTGA
>JALOOE010000438.1 GCA_025454565.1 Anaerolineae bacterium | reverse complement strand
TAGATCTGTGGGAACTTATCCGCCTTCCCCTGCGTCGTGTAGACCCGGCACCGGCCGTCGGGCGAAAGCTGCTCTCGTTTGATCAGGTCGTCGTACTGCTTCTGCAGCGTCCCGGAATCGCCCAGATACCGGCGGTTGCTGCCGTCCGGGTTCATCACCCAGAAGCCGGGCTGGCCCTCTTTATCGGCCTTGAAGACGATCTGGTTGCGATAGGTTGTCAACGGCGCCGCCGGCGTAGCGGATGGCAAGGCTGTGGGCGGCACATAAATGTAGGCCGTCGCTGTCGGCAGCCGTGGCCGTCGGCGTGGCCGTGGGAGTCGGCGTGGGCGTGATCCGGAAGGCCACCACGGCGCGGCGCTGCTCGGCCAACACCTTGTTGGGCACGGGCAAGGCGATGGCCTTGGTGTATTGGTTCCAGGCGTCGGCCCAGCGTTCGGCGGCCGCGTGCGCATCGCCGCTGGCGATGTATGCTTCATAAAGCTGCGGCACGTAGATATTGTCCAGGTAGCCCTTCTGCTGTCCGAAGACCGCCTCGTACCAACGGGCGGCCTCATCCCAATTGCGCGCCTCATACGCGGCCTGCCCGGCAAGATAGACGGTGATGAGACGCTCCTGGCTTGCCGCTTCGGTATCGCGCGGCTTCAGTGCGGCCGCCTGCCGGAAGTACTCGCGCGCCTGCGGAAGCTCGACCAACGTCACGGGCCGCTCCGCCACGATGGCGCGGCCCAATTGCATATAGCTATCAAATAGCCGGCCCGCCACGGTGTCTCGCTGGTAGCTGGCATTCAGCGCCTGAAGCTGCTGATACGCCTGGATCGCCTCAGCATGGCGGCCCGCCTGATATTCGCTCTCTGCGCGGCTGAAAAGGGTATCCTCGGTCGCGCGCTGTTTGATCGCGGCGACGCGGACGGCGACATCCCGATAGCCGGAGCGCTGCAGCAGGAGATCGCTGTACATCTGCAGCGCCACCTGGGTCTTACCTGTCTCCTGGGCGCTGACTCCCTGCTGATACAGATCGGCCAACTTCTGCTCTGCCTCAAGTTGCTTCAGACCGGCGGTCGCCTCCGCGTTGTCGGGGTCAAGCTTCAGCGCCTTCTCAAAAGCAGCTTTGGCGCGCGGGAGATCGGCCGCCTCCAGGTAACGCTTCCCCTCCGCCAGCGCGCCGTTGAGTTGCTGTGCAGCCTGGGCCGCCCGCACCTCGGGCAACACCCGCGACTGGAGGGCCTGCAATGCGATCACCGCGACGATGGCGATGGCTGCGACCACCAGCACCCGCACTGCCATCCCGCGCCACGGGATGATCCAGCGCCGGCCGCGCACGTGCGCGTTGGCGTCGAGCTGCGCTTTGAAGCGGGCCTCGGCCAGCGCGCGCTGAATCTGCGCATTCACGGGATTCAGCCGGGCTGCTTCTTCGAGGGTGCGGATCGCGGCTTGCCATTCGCCCGCCTGCAGATGCTTCAGGCCTTCGAAGTATTTCGGATTCTCTCCGTAGCCGTCCGGCTCATCACCGAGGGCGCTCGGCTTGTCTCCTAAGCCGCCCACGCTGCTAAGCGGGCCGCCGCCCAACGTGCCACCGTCCAGTTCAACGCTCATCGGAAACCCTCACACCATCATCTGGGGCGTCCCCCACCACCGGAGCCCATCATCTGCAAAGTGTCCATGATGCGCGGTACGGCCGGCCCCAGGATCACCACGAACATCGCAGGGAAGATCAAAAAGACCAGCGGAAAAATCATCTTGATGCTGGCTTGCCGAGCCAGCTCTTCGGCGCGCTGACGGCGTTTGACGCGCATCTCGTCCGCCTGGGTGTGCAGCACCTGCGCGATGCTGACCCCCAGTTGCGACGACTGCACCAGCACCGCCACGAAGGTGTCCAGATCCGGCACGTCGCAGCGGCCGGCCATGCGCTGCAGGGCAACCTCGCGCGACGTGCCCACGCGCATCTCGCCCACTGCACGGCGGAACTCGCGGGTGAGGGGGTTGTCCCACTTCTCGCCGACCCGCACCAACGCCGACTCGAAGGCGAGGCCCGCCTCGACGCCGATGGTCAACATATCGAGCGCGTCGGGCAGCGCCCGGGTGATCGCATGCTGCCGCGCACGCATGCGCGAGCGCAGCCAAAATCCCGGTAGGAGGTACCCCAGCGAAGCAAGGACAACCGCATACAATAGCGCAGTGGAGAGCGACGCATGCCTCGCGGCGAGCAGAAGATAGCCGCCCCCCAAGGCGGCCGCTGCCAGCAGGCGCAGACCGACGAAGTCCAACGCGGTGAGGCCGCCCGGCGCACCGGCCCTCGTCAGCGTACCCTGAACCTCGGCCAGGCTGCGCTGCGGCTCCAACCGGCCCAGGGCACGCAGCAGCCTGCGCAGCGCTGGCGTGATCACGCGCCCGCCGAAGGAACGCTGCATCTCGGCGTCGTCCACCACGTCGCGCTCCACGTAGCCGTCCAATCGCTGCTGCACCGGCGGCGCGGGCCGCGCCGGCGCCAGGGCAAGCCACAGGCAGAGCCCTGCCGCCATCACCAGGATGCCGAAGAAGATCGGCGAACCCAGGAACCCAACCGTCGCCAGGAAGGAGCCGCTATCCATGTCTCACACCTCGATATCGACAATCTTGCGGATGACCAGGAAGCCCATGATCTCCAGAACTACCGCACCCACCGGCAGCAGGCGGATGCGGCCCGGCGCGAAGAGCGGATCCAGGAACCCCGGATTGATGACGGAAAGAACCACGGCCAGGAATATCGGCAGCGCCGCGAGCACGTAGCCGGTCAGTCGCTGTTGGGCGGTCAGCGAACGGATCTCGCGCTTCATGCGGACGCGGTCCCGGATCGTGGCGCCGATCGTCTCCAGCGTCTGCACCAGGTTGCCGCCCACCTCATACTGCACGTTGATCGCGGTCACCGCCAGGTCCAGATCGTCGCTGCGCACCCGGTCGGCCATCTGGTTCACGGCCCGCTGCACCGGCATCCCCAGGCCGATGGCGCGCATCGCGCGGCCGAACTCAACCGCGGCGGGCGGCGGCAACTGCTCCACCAGCAGCCCGATCGCCTGCGGTAACCCATAACCGGCCCGCAATGCGCCGACCAGCAAGGTCAGCACTTCGGGCAACTGGTCGGTGAGCTGCTGCGCCCGGCGCCTCCCCCGATGGCGGACGTAGAAGATCGGCAGGTACCCACACACGACGCCCAACGCCAACCCGATGAGCAGGCCGCCGCGCCAGCCGCCCAGGAAGAAGCCACCCAGACCAGCGGCAACCGCGATCAGCGCCAACTCGGCCGCGGTGAGCGGCACGTCGGCCCGCACCAGGTCGGCAGCCAGCTTCGGCCCGAACCCGATGCCGTTGATCAGCCGCGTGATCACGGGCCAGGTGCGCGACCGCGCATCCGTGCCGCCGGTCGCGGCCTCGGTGATCTCCCCGGTCACGCCGTACTGCTTCAACCGCGCATCCACGGGATCGTGGTTATCCAGGACGCGGCGGAAGGCCAGGAAGAAAACCAACACGAACAGCGCCAGCAAAGCGCCGAAGAGCAGTGGATAAGCCATCGGGTCCCCCAACTTAATGAGACGATCCTATAAGTCCTGCGGCCATGGTTGTCATTGAGATGTTTCGCTGGCGATTCGCCACAACGCACCTGGCGCCGCAGCCTTGCGGCTCTGGAAGTCGCCGTGTTGCGCAAGTTGGCAACTTGCGCTACGTTGCCCCCTTCCGCGGCATCAATCGGGTCTGACACCGGCGGGCGCCGCAAGCTGGCACCTGGCGCCGCAGCCTCGCAACTCTGGAACTCGCCGTGTTGCGCAAGTT
>JALOOE010000437.1 GCA_025454565.1 Anaerolineae bacterium | reverse complement strand
GCCCGCTTTCATCGTGTCAACTTCGGCCTGGAGTGAAGCGATCTGGCGATTGGCCTGATTGAGTGACTCTTCCTTCATGCGCAGCATCGTCGCGGTCAAGAGCGCCAACTCGCCGGCCACTTCGCCGCGCGCGTTGTGCATCTTGCTTTCCAGCTCTTGATTCAATGACGTCAGCGAGACGACATCACGGCGCAATTGGCCCAGTTCCGATTGCGTGGCAGCCAACAGGCTCTGATGTTCCATCAACTCGCGCTGTAGGGTGACGGCGCGCAAATACGCTTCGTTGAGGGCCACTTCCTTATCAGCAAGCGCCTTCGCTGACGCCGCCAGGTCCTTCTTGGCCTGCCCCAGATCGACTAACGTGGTTTCGAGGTTGGCGTTGAGGACATTGCGCTCACGCTGCGCCTCGGCATATTCGACTTGCAGCGCGTCCAACTCGGCGGCGCCGGCGCTGAGCTTATCAGCGCTCGCGGCTCTTTCAGCCTGCAACGCAAATAGCGCAGCGTCCTGATCCGCAAGCTTCGCATCGGCCTGCGCCGCGTTTGCCTGGGCGGCCTTCAGCTCGCTTTCCAGCTTCTGCGCCTGAGCCTTCGCCTGGCTCAGATTTGCGTTGGCGTCGGTCAGTTTGGAGTCCAGCTCCTGAATGTTGGCCTGGGTCTTCTTGGCCCGACTACGAAAGATCAACCAGGTGATAAACCATCCCACGATCAGGCCGGCGATTGCCCCGACGAGCAGGGTCTGTCCATCCATGGCGGCGAGATTCATAAGTGTCCTCCTCAGATGTATTTGATAGCAGTTTATTGATCACGGCGATTCTGATACGAGGTCTCTTTTCGATGTGGCTCGATAGGGTGCCTCCTCTTGCGTGGTGATAAGCATGCGGCCAACTGCCGATGCAGGTTCATCTGAGAGCACGCGGGATCTGCACATGTGATTGGCAGCCGTGCGCGGACTATTCTACACCATTGGCCCCATTCTCCGCAACTGCAATCTCCGCCTCACCGGTGTCGCCGTTGCCCTGATCGGTCTCGGGCGCTGCCTGCGGCCCATCCGCCTCTTGCGCCTTGGGTTTCGCGTTCGATGCGCGCCGCGTCGTGGCTTTTTCGGGCGCAGATGCTTCGGCCTGCGCGATCACCGTCGCTTCCAGTCGCGCCATCGCGGCCACCGTGTCGCCCTCATCCAGGTTAACGATGCGCACCCCGCGGGTCATCCGGTTCATCTGGGAAATCGCCGCGACCGGCGTGCGCAGGGCGATGCCATTTGTGGTGATGACCGAAACCTGGTCGTTGGGCTGAACGACGTGGGCCGCGGCGACTTTGCCGGTTTCCTCGACCCGATCGTGCGCCAACGCCCACTGCCCGCCGGTGTAGCGACCGTGCGGCGAGAATTCCGATAGCGGCGTTCGCTTGCCGTAGCCGTGCTGTGTGATGACTAACAGATCCCCATCCGGCTCCACCACATCGAAGCTGGCGACGACATCGCCTTCGCCCAACTGCATCGCCCACACCCCGGCGGCCGTGCGGCCCATCGCACGCACCTCGGTTTCGACAAAACGCAACGCACGCCCGCCGGCAGTGACGATGATAAAGTCCTGATGGCCGTTGGTGGCACGCGCCCAACCCAACTCATCGCCCGGCTCCAGATTCATCGCGATGATGCCGCTGGGCCGCACCGCCTCGAACTCCTCCAGCTTCACGCGCTTGATCTTGCCCTGGCGGGTGAGCAGCGTGACGTATTCGGCCTGCTGAAAATCGGGAACCACCAGCAGCGTCGTCACACGCTCGTCCGCGGTGAGATTGAGCACGTTGACCATCGGCATGCCCTTGGCATCGCGGCCCGCATCGGGCAGGGCAAACACGCGCTGGCCGTAGACCCGGCCGCGGTTGGTGAAGAAGAGGACGTGATCGAGCGTGTGCGCCGAGAAGAGGTCGGCCACCTCGTCCTCGCTTTTCGTCCGCATGCCCTGGACGCCGCGGCCACCGCGGCCCTGCGTGCGATAGGCGTGCAACGGGGTGCGTTTGACATAGCTGCCCTGCGTCACGCTGATCAACACCGCCTCCTGGCGGATGAGATCTTCCTCGGAGAAATCTCCGGCAGCCTGGGCCATGATCTGCGTGCGTCGCGCGTCGCCGAAGCGCTCTTTGAGCGCCAGCACCTCGGTCTTGATGACGCCCAGGATGCGGCCGGGATCGGCTAACAGCGCTTCGTAGTATTGGATCTGGGTGAGGAGCGCGTTGTATTCGTCCTCGATCTTCTGGCGTTCCAACGCGGCCAGGCGGCGCAGTTGCATGTCGAGGATCGCCTGGGACTGTTTGTCGCTCAATTCGAAGCGCGCGATCAGCTTGGCCTTGGCGTCTTCGGCGCTGTCGGCCCCGCGGATGATGGCGATGACCTCGTCGAGGAATTGGAGCGCGATGCGCAGCCCTTCCAAGATGTGAGCGCGCTCGCGAGCTTGCCGCAGCAAATACGCCGTGCGGCGGGTGATGACCTCGATGCGGTGCTCGACGTAGTGTTCCAGCGAGCGCTTCAAGCTGAGGAGCCGCGGCTCGCCGTTCACCAGCGCCAGCATGTTGACGCCGAAAGTGCTTTGGAGCGGGGTGTATTTGAAGAGTTGGTTGAGCACGTTGCGCGGCGCGGCGCCGCGCTTCAGCTCGATGACGATGTGCATCCCCTTGCGATCCGATTCGTCGCGCAGGTCGCTGATATCGGAGATGCGGCCCTCGCGCACCAGCTCGGCGATGCGTTCCAGCAGGGTCGTCTTGTTGAGCTGGTAGGGGATTTCGGTCACGACGATGCGGAAGCGGCCGCCGGTCATCTCCTCGATGCGCGAGACCGCCCGCATGATCAGCCGGCCCTTGCCCGTGCCATAGGCCAGCTTGATCTCTTCGCGGCCGAGCACCTGTCCGCCCGTCGGGAAGTCCGGCCCCTGGATGAAGTCCATCAGCTCGTCGACCGTGATCTCGTCGCGCTCGGCCCAGCGGTCGACCATGAAAGCGATGGCGTCCACGACCTCGCTGAGGTTGTGCGGCGGGATGTTCGTCGCCATGCCGACCGCGATGCCGCTGTTGCCGTTGAGCAAGAGATTGGGCAGCAGTCCCGGCAGCACGGAAGGCTCTTGCAGGCTGCCGTCGAAATTATCGGTCCAGTCGACCGTCTCCTTCTCGATGTCAGCCATCATCGATTCGGATACGCGTGCCAGCCGCGCCTCGGTGTAGCGCATGGCCGCGGGCGAGTCGCCGTCCACCGAGCCGAAGTTGCCCTGCCCGTCGACCAACGGATAGCGCAGGCTGAAATCTTGCGCCATGCGCGCCATGGCGTCGTAGACTGCGGAATCGCCGTGCGGATGATACTTGCCGAGCACCTCACCGACGATACGCGCGGACTTCTTGTAGGCGGTGCCCGGCCGCAGCCCCATATCATGCATGGCATAGAGGATGCGGCGCTGCACCGGTTTCAAGCCATCGCGGGCGTCGGGCAGGGCGCGCGCCACGATCACGCTCATGGCGTAATCGAG
>JALOOE010000436.1 GCA_025454565.1 Anaerolineae bacterium | reverse complement strand
CGCCTCTTTCCAAACTGGCCGCTTGATCGCGCCGCTGAGTTTCGGACGTTGCGCGCGGTCGGCGCGTTTTTGGTCAGCGCGGCATGCGCCGACGGCGCCGCACAGTGGATTGACGTGCAGAGCGAGGCGGGCGCTACACTGCGGCTGCTTTCGCCGTGGCCTGCCACGCGCTGTCGTCGCGGCAACGGGATGGAGAGCGTGCTGCGCGAGCCGTTCATCTGCGTGGAAACATCGCCAGGCGAGACACTGCGGTTTGCCGCGGCGTGAGCGCCGCTCGTCGAATTGAACTGCTTTGTCAGCAGGAACAGGAGGTCAAAATGACACATCAAGCACTCGCGCAAGGTGAGGGTATCCTGCGGTTGGCGCCGACGTGGGTGCCGCGCTCGTTCTGCATCCCCGGCAAGCGGATCAAGCTGCACCCGGCGGATACCTACGCGTTCGGCGCGCACCGCGGCGGCATCGACGAGCGTTGGCTGGCATCCACTACGCTGGCCGATAACGGGCCGCTCACCACGCCCGACGAGGGCCTGAGCTACGTGGTGTGGGGCCAGTCGGAACAGCGCACGCCCCTGCGCGATCTGGTGGCGGAGCTGGGCGCCGATCTGCTCGGCGAGGCGATGTGGCGCGCCTATGGCAAGTGGCCGATCTACTCGAAGCTTTTTGATAACCGTGGCCCGCTGCCACATCATCTGCACCAACGGCCGGAGCACGCGGCGCAGGTCGGCATGGAGGGCAAGCCCGAGGCCTACTACTTCCCCGTGCAGCTCAACAACTACGGCGCCGAGTTCCCCTTCACCTTCTTCGGCCTGGAGCCCGGGACGACCCCCGCGCAGGTGCGGCATTGCCTGGAGATCTGGAACCAGGGCGACAACCGGATCACCGACCTCGCCAAGGCCTATCGCCTCGAACCGGGCACCGGCTGGTTCGTTCCAGCCGGGGTGCTGCACGCGCCGGGCAGCTATTGCACCTACGAGCCGCAGTGGGCCAGCGATGTCTTCGCCATGTTCCAGTCGTTGGTCAGTGAAGTGCCCACTGACTGGTCGCTGTTGGTCAAGAACGTGCCGGAGGCGAAGCAGCACGATCTGGACTACCTCGTCTCGTTGTTGGACTGGGACGCCAACACGGTGCCCGACTTCAAGGCGCGCTACTTCCGGCCGCCGCTGCCGGTCAAACCGGTGGCGGAGATGCAGGATGCGGGCTACATCGAGAAATGGATCACTTACGGCGCGGAGTTCTTCGCCGCGAAGGAGCTGACCGTCCTGCCGGGCCGCACGGCCACCATTCGCGACGCGGGCCCCTACGGCTTGATCATGCTGCAAGGCCACGGCATGCTGGGTTCGTGGCCGATCGAAACGCCCGCGCTCCTCCGTTTCGGCCAGCTCTCGCACGACGAGTACTTCGTCTCCTGGCCGGCGGCTCAGGCCGGCGTGACGATCACGAATCCCAGCACGACTGATCCGATCGTGATGCTGAAGCACTTTGGCCCGGACGCCGGCGCGCCGGCGTAGGTCGTCGCGGCAGGTCTGACCGTGGCGTAAGCCGCTGGCTTGCGGTTCGGATGTGAACGGCTGCCATCTGGCGGGCGCAATCCGGTGGATTGCGATACGGAGAGGAGAGACTGTGTCCACCCTTCGGGAACATCCCAACGTCGTCTTCATCCTGGTGGATGACATGGGCTACGGCGACTTCAGCGCGTTCAACGGCGGGCTGTCGAACACGCCGACCCTCGACGCGCTGATGCAGGAAAGCATCTGCCTGACGCAGCACTACACCGGCTCGCCGGTCTGCAACCCATCGCGCGCGGCGCTGCTGACCGGCCGCTACTCGCATCGCACCGGCTCGCTCGATACCCTGGAGTGGTGGGGGCTGGAGCGGCTGGCGCTGCGCGAGACGACGTTGGCGGATGTCTTCAAAGCGGCAGGGTATGCCACGGGTCTGGTCGGCAAGTGGCACCTGGGTTCGTTCGACCCGCGCTATCACCCCAACCGCCGCGGCTTCGATGAGGCGGTCTGCTTCCGGGGCGGGATGCACGACTACTACAACTGGCGGCTGGAGTTCAACGAGACGGTGCGCCGCGCCGATGGCCGCTACCTGACGGATGTGTGGGCGGAGGAGGCAGTCAGCTTCATCGGTCGGCATCGCGACGAGCCGTTTTTCCTGCACGTCACCTTCAATGCGCCGCACACCCCGCTCGAAGCACCGCTTGACGAGATCAAGCCGTTCACCGACAAAGGCCAGTTCAATCTGGGCGTCAGCATGATCTACGCCATGATCCACCGTATGGACACCGGTGTGGCAGCCATCCTGGACGCGCTCAAGCGCAACGGGCTGACCGAGAACACGATCGTGGTCTTCTGCTCCGACAACGGCCCGCAGTTCGGCGGCCAGGGCGAGCATGCCACGACGCGCTTCAACTGCCAGTTCAACGGTGCGAAGGGTACAACCTACGAGGGCGGCATCCGCGTCCCGGCGATCATCCGCTGGCCGGCCGGGGGGCTGGGCGGCGGCAGACGTGTGACCGACATGGTGCACATGACCGACTGGTTCCCGACGCTACTGACTGCCGCCGGGGTGGATGTCCCACGGCATCTCAAGCTCGATGGTGTGAATGTGTTGCCGGTGCTGCGCGGGGCGCCGGGCCAGGTGGTGACGCAGCGTTTCTGGCAGTGGAGCCGCTATCAGCCGGACATCACCTCCAACGCGGCGATGCGCGACGGCGACTGGAAGCTCGTCCGCCCTGCGATCCGCGAGGCGATGGCTGTGCCGGACATCCAATGGCTGCCCGTCTCGATGTACGGGCCGGAGCACTTCATCCACAACGGTATCTTCCGGCCACCGTATCCACCGCGCGAGGTGCCGCCACCGCCGCCGCCGGAGCTGTACAACATCGCCGAAGACCCGCTCGAACGGCGGAACTTGGCCGATCAGTACCCTGAGCAAGCGCGCAAGATGCTGCGGGCGCTGGAGACCTGGTTCGAGGATGTGGAAGCGGAACGCGCAACGATCAACGATGCCTGACGAGAGGAGCGGTATGAAAACAGTCGTTCTACGACAACCCCGGCAACTGGAACTGATCGATATCCCCCGCCCGAGGCTCACCGAGGAGAATCACGTGTTGGTGCAGGTGCGCGCCTGCGGCATCTGCGGCAGTGACCTGCGCTATTTCGCGGGCGAAAATCCGTGGGCGCTGCACACCCTGGGCCGTCACGTGGACAACCCGCCGGATATGATCCTGGGGCATGAGTTTTCCGGCGTCGTGGTGGAGGTGAACAGCGCGCGCTATGAGAGCCTGCTCGGTCAACGGGTGGGCGTGCAGGCGTTTCGCACCTGCGGCAAGTGCGCGCTCTGCATGGGCGGCCACGAGAATCTGTGCCGAGACACGCTGCACACTATCCGGGCGCCTACGCCGAGTACTGCCTGGCCTGGGCCGACCTGCTGCACCCGATGGCGGAGCATGTCTCATTTGAAGCCGAGGCCATGCGCGACATTCTCGGCGTGGCGGTGCACGCGGTCGGCCGCGCCGATGTGGCCGCCGGAGCGTCTGTCCTCTGCATCGGCGGTGGCCCGGCCGGGCTATGCATCGCGCAGGTGGCACGTGCATGCGGCGCAGCTCATGTGCTGGTCTCCGACCCATCCCCGCTGGCCCGCGCCATTATTGGCCGCTATGCCGGCCTGTCAGCGATGGATCCCCGATCTGAGAGTCTGGCCTACGGTCTGCGTCGGACGACGGCGCAGGCGCAATGCCAGGCGATCTTCGACACGGTGGGCAGCGCTGACACCTTCGGCGACGCGCTTCGGCTGCTCGCGCCTGCCGGAACTTACGTCGACCTGGCGGTGCAAGACCTGACCGTGCCGCTGAACCTGGGGTCGGTCGGCTCGGAGCGGCGCATTACTGCCTCCTCCAACGCCTTCCACCGCGACGAGAGCGCAGCGCATCGCCTGATCGAATCGGGTGCGGTGGACGTAGCGTCGATGATCACGCATCGGTTCGCGCTGGATCAGTATGCCGAGGCGTTCG
>JALOOE010000435.1 GCA_025454565.1 Anaerolineae bacterium | reverse complement strand
GACGCCACAGCAGCGCGGCAACCGTGGCAATCAGGGCCAACCGCAGCCGGGGCAACCGCAAGCGACCCCTGCGCCACGGGGCAATCAGGGCGCCGCGCCGCAGGGGTCTGCGCCGCAGGGGTCTGCACCGCAGACCGCGCAGGGCGCGTGGCGGGGCGTAGCTGGCATCGACATGACGGCGGAACTTGCCGAGGCGACGGATTTGGACGCGGATCAGACCGGCGCATTGATCCAGCAGGTCGTGCCCAATAGCCCGGCCGCCAAAGCGGGCCTGAAGGCCGGCGCCGAGGACTTCGATCTGAACGGCGAAACCGTGAAAGTCGGCGGCGATGTTGTCGTGAGTGCGAATGGCAAGAACGTAGAGACAATGCAGGATCTGGTGAAGATCGTGCAGGGCATGAAGTCCGGTGACAAGCTGAACCTGATCGTACTGCGCGACGGCAAGGAAACCAAGGTTACTGTGACTTTGGCAACTCGCCCGACGGCGGAGCAGCCGCAGCAGGGGCAGCCGCAGGCGACGCCACAGCCGCGCGGCAACCGTGGCAATCAGGGCCAACCGCAGCCGGGGCAACCGCAAGCGACCCCTGCGCCACGGGGCAACCAGGGCGCCGCGCCGCAAGGGTCTGCGCCGCAGGGGTCTGCGCCGCAGGGGTCTGCGCCGCAGACCGCGCAGGGCGCATGGCTGGGCGTGGCCGGTATCGACATGACGGCGGAACTGGCCGAGGCGATGGAACTGGACGCGGATCAGACCGGCGCGTTGGTCCAGCAGGTTGTGCCCAACAGCCCGGCCGCTAAGGCGAAGTTGAAGGCCGGCACTGAGGACTTCGACCTCGATGGTCGGATGGTGAAGGTCGGCGGCGATGTTGTCGTGAGTGCGAATGGTAAGAACGTAGAGACGATGCAGGATCTGGTGAAGATTGTGCAGGGTATGAAGTCCGGCGAGAAACTGAACCTGACCGTGTTGCGAGACGGCAAGGAAGTCAAAGTAACCGTTGAGCTCGCGACCCGTCCGGCCAACTAAAGGGAGCCGGCCCAACTAGGGAGCAACGGTTTCGGTTTGGGGCAACCGAAGCCGGAGTTTCAAAACGTTCGAGGGGTGCTTCTGGGTGGGGGCATCCCTCGGCGTATTTTAACCCAATGATCCCACTGACCCAGAATTGTCCTACCGTCCGTTCGGCGCGAAAATGGCGGCGTGAACCAGCCCGATGCTTGACCGAGGCTCGCCCGATGGCCGAATTGCTGCCCCAGCATCTTGATCTGTTGCATCGCGTGCCCTACTTCGCCGGCCTGACCGACGAGGTACTTGCCGCGCTGGTCGCGGTTGCCGGATCGCGGCGCTACGCCCGCGGTCAGGTGATTTTCCTCGAAGGCGACCCGTGCGCCGGGCTGTTCATCGTAGCCGCCGGCGAGGTCAAGATCTTCAAGCTCTCCCCGCAGGGTCGCGAGCAAATCATCCACCAACTGGGGCCGGGCGGCACCTTCAACGATGTCGCCGTACTGGATGGCGGACCCAACCCTGCCAGCGCTGCCGCCACGGCCGACTCAACCTTGTGCATCATCGGACGCGAGGATATTCGCCGTCTGGCGTACGCCTATCCGCAGCTCGCGTGGGCGCTGATCGAGAGCATCGCGCGGCGGGCGCGTCACCTGGTGAGCGTGGTTGAGGATCTGTCGCTGCGGTCGGTCAAGGCGCGGCTGGCGCGCTTGCTGCTGGCGGAGGCGGAGCGAGTCAGCGGTGCAGGCGCCATCGATCGGAACCAGATGATGACACAGGCGGAGATGGCCGCGCGACTGGGCACCGTGCGCGAGATGATCGGCCGCGCGCTGCGCGATCTGGCGGACGAAGGGCTGATCGAGTTCGACCGGCACCGGATCGTCATCACCGACCGCGTCGGGCTGCAAGCCGTGTCCGATTCAGGTTAGCTGTTGGGCGACGGGTGTCGCTCCGACATCTCCCCGGCAACCGGCGGCAAAATGTCTTTGCCCGTGATCAGGCGAGTGCCACGGTTGCGGGTGAAATAGTTCCACGCCCACTGGATCAGGATCAACAGCCGGCTCTCGAACTCCACGATGTAGAGAAGATGGATGAAGAGCCACATCACCCAGGCGAGAAACCCATGCAGGCGCAGAGGTCCGATGCTGGCGACCGCAGCGGCCCGGCCGATCGTCGCCAGGCTCCCCTTATCCTGATAGCGGAATGCCGGCAAACTCTCACCTGCCAGTCTGCGGCGGATCAACTCGGCGGCATAGCGCCCTTGCTGCATGGCGGCCGGCGCCACACCCGGCACCAGCTTCCCGTCCGCGCTGCTGAGATGCGCCAAATCGCCGATCACGAAGATCTCGGGATGGCCGGCCAGGCTCAGATCGGGCTCCACGATGACCCGACCGGCACGATCCAGCGCTGCGCCCGCCCGGGCTTCCAGCACGCGCCCGAGCGGAGAAGCCTGTACACCGGCAGCCCACAGCACCGTGCGCGCCGGAATCTGCTCGGTTCCCTTGCTGTCTGCAACCGTTACTCCGTCCCCGCGGATATCTGTCACCTTCGTTCCCGTGCGCACCGTCACCCCCAGATGCCGCAGCGCGACAGCCGCTTGTTCGGAGAGATCGGGCGGAAAGGGCGGGAGCACGCGTTCCGCGCCCTCGATCAGCAGGATCGTCGCTTCGGTCGGATCGATGCGACGGAAGTCGCCGCGCAACGTGTGGTGCGCGATCTCGCCCAAAGCGCCCGCCAATTCCACACCGGTGGGGCCGCCGCCGACGACAACGAAGGTGAGCCATGCTGACCGCGCCGCCGGATCGATTGCCCGCTCGGCCGCTTCGAAGGCGAGCAGCACCCGCCGGCGAATCTCCAGCGCGTCTTCCACCGTCTTGAGGCCGGGTGCGATAGCCTGCCAATCGTCGTGGCCGAAATAGGAATCGCGCGCGCCGGCCGCCACGATCAGGGTGTCATAGGCAAGCGCAGCGCCATCGGAGAAAAGCACGCGGCGGCCCGCGACATCCACATCGATCACTTCCGCCAGGGTTACTTCAACGTTCTTCTGGCGCCTGAAGATGCCACGCAACGGCGCGGCAATCTCACCCGGCGAAAGGCCCGCGGTGGCGACCTGATAGAGGAGCGGCTGAAACAGGTGGAAGTTGCGCCGATCTATCAGCGTGATAGCTACCGGCGCATGCTTGAGCGCCCTGGCGGTTTCGAGGCCGCCAAATCCGCCGCCGATGATAACGACTCGATGTGTTGGTGAATCTTGCATGCGCGACGCCTCAGAAGTCGATCTTGCTGATCTGACGCCAGTGTAGCATACTGCTATCAGGAAGGCAATCATTTCTTGCGACAAAAGTCCCTGACATCGCGTCGCATTGGTGCTATGCTGCCGATATAGAAGAGATTGATCATCGACTATGCACCGGTTGTGGCGATTGTATCCCGGTCTGCGCGCCCCAGGCGCTGGCGCTGGTGGACGGCAAGGCCGTGATTGCTGCACCCGACGTGTGCGAATACGAAGGGGGCTGCGAGCCGGCCTGCCCCGTCGGTGCAATCCAGTTACCGTTCCTGGTAGTCTTCGGCGAGCCGATTAGTGCTTCGAAAGGATAGGAGAGACCAATGGAAGCGACCGAAGTTTTGATGGCTGAACATCGTGTGATCGAGCGCTTGCTGACGAGCCTGGAGGCGGGCGCGGCGCGCGTTGATGCGGGCCAACCGATGCGACCAGGCTTTTTCATCGAGGCAACCGATTTCATTAAGGGATTTGCCGATGGCTGTCATCATCGCAAGGAAGAGGGCGTGCTCTTCACCGCGATGGTCGATAACGGGCTCCCGCGCGAGAGCGGACCGGTCGCGGTGATGCTCGCGGAGCACGAGCAAGGCCGCGTCTACACGCGCGGCCTGCGCGCAGCCGCGCTGCGGTTAGAGGCGGGTGATGCTTCGGCCGCGGCTGAAGTGACGGCCAATGCTCGCAGCTATACGGCATTGTTGCGCCAACACATCTATAAAGAGGACAACATCCTTTTCCCGATGGCCGACCAGGTGATCCCCCGTGCGGCTCAGGCGCGAGTCAGTGAAGGCTTCGAACACGTGGAGCACGAGGAGACGGGCGAAGGCGTGCACGAGAAGTATCTGGCCCTGGCCGATGCGTTGGAACGCGAGGTCGCGGGGATGTAGCTGCGCTGTTGCGACGTGACACGTGAAACGTGATACGTGAGAACCGGGCGGGGTGTTTTCACGTATCACGCGCCACGTATCACTCGTCGCATATCACATGAGAAGCTGAAACCATGACGCAATCCACTGCCTTCTACGACGCGCTCGCGCCGATGTTCGATGTGATGACCGATTGGGACGCCCGGCTGGCAGCAGAAGGGCCGTTCCTGCGCGCGCAGCTCGATGCCGCGGGGGCGCATCGCGTGTTAGACGCGGCGTGCGGCAGCGGCGGCCATGCGCTGTGGCTGGCGCGGCAGGGTTACGAGGTCACGGGCGCGGACGTCAGCCCGGTGATGATCAACCTGGCGCGACAAAAAGCCAGCGCTGCCAGCCTGGCCGTCGAGTTTTTCGTCGCCGACCTCGCCAACCTTCACCCTGCCAACCTTCACCCTTCAACCGCCTTCGACGCCGTCCTCTGTCTCGGCAACTCACTGCCGCATCTGCTGACGCAGGCTGATCTGGCGGCGGCGCTGCGGGGCATGGCGAGCGTGCTGCGCCCCGGCGGTTTGCTGATCCTGCAGAACCTCAACTACGATCTGCGCTGGCAGAAACAGCCCCGTTGGTTCGCCGCACAGGGGGGCGAGTTGGACGGGCAGCCGGTGCTCGTCTGGCGCTTCGCCGATTACGATGTGCCCGCCGGACGCATCGCCTTCCACATCGCGCTGTTCCGCCAGGGCGAACGCGACTGGAAGGTTGATGTGCATACGACGCCGCAGCGGCCGTTGTTCCGGGGCGATCTGCTCGATGGGTTGACCGCCGCCGGTTTCGGAGATGTGCAGGCCTACGGTCGGATGACGACGCCATCCGAGCCGTTCGACGCGGAGAAATCAGCGGACCTCGTTGTGACGGCGCGCAAAACGATAGCGTAATGTCCTCTGTCCGTCGTGAGGTCGGCCGCAAACCACTTCCCGCGAGGATGAAGCCAAGACCCAGGCTCGACCCCGCGAAGGTAACGCGAAATACTCCCGCGTAATCCGCGGTCTGAATCAGGTTGATCGCCAACTCCCTTCTCAGGACACTCACCCAGCACCGGAAGAACCGCTACAGAGCACCCGGAGGCCTGGCGCGATAATAAGAGGTGTGCGCCAGGCAGGAGCACTTATGCTTTGACGCATAATGTCCCCTGTGATACACTTTGGTGCGCGCGAGCGGCTCGATGGTCGGCTCGTTAAGCGGAGGCGTTTCGGTTCAATGAACAACATGAACATGGGTCCGGTGCGTAACAACCTCATCTATATCGTCCTGCTGATAGGCCTGGGTATCTTCTTGTTCGCGACCTTCTCGCGTAACCGGGAGACTGTCCCGATGATGGACATCGGTCAGGTCGCGCAGCAGGCGCGTGAGGGCAAGGTGAAGCGGATTGCGGTCGATGGCGATGAGCTCACCGTGACGATGACTGACGACAAGAAGGTGCGATCGCGCAAAGAAGAAACTGGCAGCCTGGTTGAGACGCTGCAGAATCTTGGCGTGGCGGACAGCGCGTTCGGCACCGGCACGAATCAAATCCAGATCGTCGTCGTGGCGCCGAGCTTCTGGAACAACATCTTGCCGTTGGCAGCTTCGATATTGCCCGTGCTGTTCCTGGCTGGGTTCTTCATCTTCCTGATGCGCCAGGCGCAGGGGGCCGGCAATCAGGCGTTCTCCTTCGGCAAGAGCCGGGCGCGGGTGTTCACGGGCGACAAACCCACCGTCACCTTCGCCGACGTTGCCGGCGCCGACGAGTCCAAGCAGGAGCTCGCAGAGGTCGTCGAGTTCCTCAAGGAGCCGCAGAAGTTCGCCTCGCTCGGCGCACGCATCCCCAAGGGCGTGCTGCTGGTCGGC
>JALOOE010000434.1 GCA_025454565.1 Anaerolineae bacterium | reverse complement strand
GTGCCGGCCAGTCCCACGCCGAATACCAGCGCGATGAGGAACCAGTCGGCCGGACCGCCGGCGTCGGTGAACCCGGAGGACGAAACCTTGGCCATCAGCACCAGGGACAGGGCGCCGCCGACCAGGCCGATGAGTTCGGCGCGCACCAGCCGCCGGCTGACGATACCGCGCTCCTTCACGAGCACGACGATGAACGCGCCCACACCGAACACCGCGAGCGCCACGAGCACCCACAGCAACGGTCCCAGCATTTCCTGGAACACCGCGACGAACATCATGGGATCGACTGCTTTCATCTCGGCCTCCGGTCAGGCGCGCCCGCGCAGCATCGCGAGGTAAGTGGGTTTGAGCGCCATGGTCTTGATCACCCAGGTCACCCACAGCTCTTCGAGCGGAGCGATGACGCCGGGGAAGGAGGGCGCCAGGTTGTCCTGGTAGTCGAACTCGACCAGCATCGCGCGGCCGAGCCGGGTGATCATCGGACACGAGGTGTAGCCGTTGTAGACTGCATTCGACTGCGCGCCGGTGATCGTCGCGATCAGGTGGTCCACCGCGACTGGTACCTGCCACTTCACGCTGGCTGCGGTCTTGCCCTTGGGCACGCCGGCCACGTCGCCGACCCCGAACACATTCGGATAGCGCTGGTGGCGGAGATTGCCTTTGTCCACCTCCATCCAGCCGTCGCTTGCAAACGGCCCCTCCTGCCATCGCAGTGGACTGTTGCGCACCGCATCAGGGGCGCGCATCGGTGGAATCACGTTGATGAAGTCGTATTTCAGTTCCTCGACGCCACCCGGGATCGCGAAGGTCGCGATGCGCCGGTCGAGGTCGATGGCCCGCAACACGTGGTCGTACTGGATTTTGATGCCCCGGTCCTGGAACAGCATCCGCGTCTTTTCATGCACGATCGGCACGCTGAACAGGGTTTTGTTGTGGGCGTTGTAGATGAGTTCGGCCTTGCCGCGGTTGCCACGGCGGCGCAGGTGATCGTCGCTGATGAACGTGTATTTGAGCGGCGCGCCGGAGCATTTCATCTCGGTGGGCGGCCGGCCGAACACGCCGATGCCCCCACGGTCGGCGAATTCGGAAAGCGCCCGCCAGGTAGCCTCGGCCTTCGCCGGGCTGTGATAGACGCTGCCGAGGCCGTTCTGGCCGATCCGGGTCACGTCCATGCCCTGGATTGCGGCGTAGTCGAGCTTCAGCCCGGTCGCCACCACCAGGAAGTCGTAGGGGAAGGCCTTGCCGCTCTCGGTGACGACGCGATTGCCTTCGGGATCGAACTCCGCGACCCGTTCCTGCACCCACTCGACGCCCGGCGACAGGTATTCGGCGGTGGAAGAAATGGCGTACGCCATGGGTTTGATGCCCGCCGCGATGAGCGTGAAGCCAGGCTGATACAGATGCTCCTGGCGGGCATCGATGAGGGTGATCCGCGCTCCGTCGAGCCGGGCAGCGAGTTGGGAGGCCGCCGTCAGGCCCGCCGCGCCAGCACCGGCAATGACGATGCGCGCGCTGGTCGCGACCTTGTCGCGCGCGTGAACAGTTGGTGAACGCATCAGCATCGAGCCGGCGCCAGCCGCGCCGAGCATCAGGAACGAGCGCCGATTCAGAGAGATCGAATCCAGCCTCTCGAGTAAATGGCCATCGTTGGGTGATCGGACCATCCTCCTCTCCTCATGATGTGGGCGATGTACGCCGGTTGTGGCCGCCATGCGGGAAGCTTGCGCCCGCATTCGGGGTGAGTTTGTGAATAACGCAAATAATATCACAACCCAGGTTGCCGCCTTGACAGGGGTAACGTCCATCGGGGGTTGCGAGCGCTTGACGGGGACTATGGAGGGCTGGATACTGCGGTGTAGTACGTCGGATTTCTTGTCCTTCTCCTCTCTCATCCGATGACCGAACCTGACGAACGCCGCCGCGTGGCGCAGGCGTATGTCGAGAAATGCGGCTTGGACAGCAATGAAAACTGGGTGATGGAAGCCCTCGTGCTCCGGCTGGACCCACCGTGATCGACAGTTGCGCTTCGACCCGGTCCGCCCGGGCAACCACAGCCATCGATCATGATTGCACAGCCGCCATGTCTCTAACCCGCTTCAGCGCGCGAACTGCTCTCGCCGTGATCATCGCGAACATGATCGGTACGGGTGTTTTCACGAGCCTCGGCTTCCAACTCCTCGATATTCAATCCGGGTTCGTCCTCATGATGCTCTGGGCTGTCGGGGGGGTAACCGCCTTGTGTGGCGCGCTCTGTTACGCGGAACTGGGTGCGGCTTTGCCGCGCTCCGGCGGAGAGTACAACTTTCTCACCGAGATCTATCATCCCGCGGCCGGCTATATCTCCGGCTGGGTCTCCGCCACCATCGGTTTCGCGGCGCCGACCGCTTTGGCATCCATCACCTTTGGTACTTATCTCAGCTCGATCTTCCCGGAACTGTCGCCGACATGGTTGGCCTGCGGTCTGATCCTGGCGCTCACCGGCGTTCATGCCAGTAACCACCGCAACAGTGGCGGTGTGCAACGGGCGTTCACCGCCATCAAGATCCTGCTGATTCTCGGTTTCTGTCTCTTCTGCTGGGTCCTGGTAGACGAGCCCCAGGACGTGCGATTTCTGCCCCGGGCGGGCGATGGCGGCCTGCTCGCGAGCGGTGCGTTCGCCGTGGCCCTGATCTATGTGAACTACGCGTATGCCGGGTGGAACGCCGCCACCTACCTCACGAGCGAACTGGAAGATCCCCAGCGATCGCTGACACGGGTGCTGGTGCTCGGTGCCTCGACGGTGATGGTCCTCTACCTGCTGCTAAACTTCACGTTCCTCTACGTCGCGCCCATGGACGCCATGGCTGGCAAGATCGAGATCGGTTACGTGGCCGCCCAGCACGCGTTCGGAGGGGCAGGCGCCGCGATCATGGGCGTGATCCTGGCTTTTTTGCTCATCTCGACTGTGAGCGCGATGGTGCTCGCGGGTCCGCGCGTGCTGCAGGTCATGGGGCAGGATTTTCCCGCGTTCCGCCTGCTGGCCCGGACCAATCGCCACGGCATTCCTCACGTAGCGGTGATCCTGCAATCCGGCCTGTCACTCATGTTCATTCTGACGGCTTCGTTTGAATTCATCCTGGTGTTCGCGGGATTCACCCTGGGCCTCAACACGTTCTTCACCGTGCTCGGGGTCCCCGTGCTGCGCTGGCGTCGGCCGGAATTGTCCCGTCCGTACCGGATATTGCTGTATCCCCTGCCGGTACTCGTCTATCTGGGCATCACTGGCTGGACCCTGTTCTACATCCTCATGCACCGACCACAGGAAGGTCTGATGGGGCTCGCCATCGTGGCCAGCGGCATGCTGCTCTACCTGCTCACGGTGCGGCTCGGCGGAGCTTCATGGACTCCTGACGATCCTCGATCTTCATGACGAAGGTGTTCGGGATGCTCGCGACGGGAGTGTTACCAGCAGCCCCCAAAGCTCTCGTTTTCAAGAGATCTCGTGAGCCGATGGATATTCCATTCGGACGGATGGTCAATCAAAACT
>JALOOE010000433.1 GCA_025454565.1 Anaerolineae bacterium | reverse complement strand
GGCAGCTTGCTCGTCGCCTGCCAGTAGAGCGCGACGTCGAGCGCCGGCGCGCCGCCGGCCGCGGCTTGCGTCCTCGTCACGATCACTGAGTGGCCGACCAGCCGAGCGGCCTCCCCCAGCCGATAGCTCTGTTCGCGGCCGGGCACCGATGCGAGTGCGAGCGGGGGCCTTTCGCGGATGCGCAGATCGGCCAGCGCTGCCAGGTCGCCGCCCTCCGCCAACGGCACGAGCTCGCCGCGTTCATCCAGCAGCCCGGCGTGCAGCCTGGCAAGGGGCAGCAACAGGCGATAGTCATCCGCCACGAAGAAGCCGGGCGGCCAGCCGCTGCTGGGTTTGTCGCCGGGATGCACCTTGGTCTGATTGGCCCACGTCGCGTCGCCGGTGATGGCATCGAGGTGCAGGAAAGGCCGGACATTCGCGTTCTGTGGCGCCAACGCCCGCCAATAAAGGCGCACCCCCACTGCATCGCCCTGGCGCGGCGCATCGCTCTCCAGATCATAGCCGAGCAGCTCGATCCCGTTGGCGAAACGCGCGTGCACGGGATGCTGCATGGCGGCGGGCGCCTCGACCGGCGACCGCTGGCGGAACCAGCGCGTGTGCGGCCCGATCGCGAGCGCCACCAGCGCGGTCGATACGAGGATCGTCGCCAGCGCGATCAGCGCCGATCGCCAGGCAGGATCCTCCGGCTCTCCCTTGCCGCCATCCGCCGGGGCGGCGCCGCGCCGCGATCTGCATCCTATCCAAAGCATGCCGATTGCCAGTGCCACACCGGCCAACGCCAGCCCGCCGCCGAGCGTACGTGCCGGCGTGCCAGCGAACTCGATCCGCAACTCGTGAACGCCACCCGGCACGCTCACCTCGATGAAACCGAACGGCGTGCTCGGCGTGATCGCGGCGGGCCGGCCGTCCACCGCCGCGCGCCAGCCGGGGAAGTAGAAGCGGCGGATGCGGACAGCGGCCGCGGCCGGCAGATCGAGCCGGTAGGCGTCGGCCAGCGGGCCGGCGTCCGATCGGACGGCCGTGCTGCCCGGCGGCAACGCGGCGCGGTCGATCGGGTCGAGCGGTTGGCCGGCGCGCTGCATCTCGGCCAGATCGGCCGGCGGATTCGGATCGGCAACCCATACGGGCAGATACTCGTTGGCGCTGGCGGTGGCGCGCGCGCCGCCGGTCAACTCATAGCGCGCGATGTCAGCCAACGCCGGCTCGGCCACAGCCGCGAAGGGGCGGGGGAATAGATAGGGCGCCACGCTGAACGGGATCAGGACGAGCAGCGCCAGCAGCGCGGCCGTGCGCAGCCGCGCCGGGATGGCGAAGAGCGCCGCGCCGCCCAACAGCGCCGCCCACAGCAGCGCCGGGCCGAGCAGCCGCCACGGGAATGCAATGAAGCGCGCCAGCGGCAGCCGCTCCCAGAGCGGGGCGGCCAGCGGCAGCATCAGGCCCAGGGCCAGCGCGAGCATGAGCGCGACGACCAGCAACGTCCCTCCCGCTTGCCGCTGCGTCCAGCGCGCACACACGCCTGCATCTGCCCCGCCTCGTTTCGGCGCGATGACCCACTTCAACGCCACGGCCAGTCCAGCCACGGCCATGACGACCTGCGCGAGCCCCAGGCTGTTGGGCTGCGGCGGGTTGAGCGCGGCGTCGTCCAGGATGCGGGCGGGCGAGAGCAGCTCGGTCAGCGGCAGCAGGTTGAGCCGCGCGTTGAACATCCCCGATTCGATGGCCGTGATGTTCACGTAACGCAGTTCGGCGATCGAAGGCAGCCAGAACGGCGCACTGAGCAGGATGCCGAGCAGAAAGGCGGCGGCCCCGACGGCCAGCCTCCGCCCGGTGGATCGTGACGCCCTGCGCTCAGCGCGCCCGGCGCTGAGCGCCACAGCGCCGGCGTAGACGGCGAGGAAGGGAAAGCCGAGGAACGCGCTGGGGTGATGCGCATACACCAGTCCGGCCAGCGCCACGCCCGCGGCCGCGCTCCAGCGCAGATCGACGCGGCGGACCGCTTCCAGCAGCAGCCAGGCGCACCACGGCAGCAGGGCGAGCGCCAGAAGCTGCGAGAGATTGCCCTGCGTGAAAAGCTCACGGAAGCGCAGCGGCGCATACAGATAGAGCGCGGCGCTCACCAGCGCGGCCGGCCGCGCCCACCGGCCGGTCGCATCGACGGCGAAGAGCGACCGCGCCGCCAGGTAGGCGCCGGTCGGGTAGAGCAGCAGCGCGAGCACCTGCACCGCGACCACGCCACCCAACACGCCCAGCCCCGTCAGCGCGGCCAGGGCGGCCAGCAGATGCGCGCCCGGCGCGTAGAAGTTGAAGAAGGGGTAGCCGTAGCCCAGGTAGAAGTCGGGCGCCCAGCGCGGGTAGAGCACGCCCTCACGCAGCAGGTGGCTGACCTCCAGCGTGCGCAGGATGTGCACGTAACCGTCGGCGGTGTGCGGGATGCCGGGCCGCGCGATGGCGAGGATGGGGATGAGCGCGAGCGCGGCCGCGGCGATCAGCCAGGGGTCGGGAGCACGAAGTCGCGAAGGCCCGCGAAGACGCGAAGCACGAAGACCACGAAGAGGAGGCGCCTCGCCCGTGCCTTCGTGCACCGCGCCTTGCTGTGGGTCGTGAACGCGTGCGTCTTCTCCACGAAGCGGCGGTGCCTCGCCCGTGTCTTCGTGCACCGCGCCTTGCTGTAGGTCGTGAAGGCGTGCGTCTTCTCCACGAAGCGGCGGCGGCTCGCCCGTGCCTTCGTGCTTCGCGTCCTTCGCCATCTTCGTGCCTTCGCGTTCCAAACGCCTCACGCGCCGGGCTGGGGCGGCTGCGTCGCGCTTGTCGGTCCGTCCCGGAAGATCTCCGAGGCATGATACCGGCTGATCACGCCGCTGAGGTTCTGGCGGAACTGCGGCGAGCGGCGGATGCCCCAGCGATCCAACAGGTAGCGGGCCATCGTCGAAAGCGTGCCGAGACCGTAGATCACGCTGTTGCGGAAGTTCACCGAGGAGGCTTCGGCGAAGTAGCGCGTCGGCACCGGGATCTCGGCGATCGTGAAGCCGAACGCCACGGTCTGTGCGATGACCTCGGTGTCGAAGACGAATTTGTCGGAGTTGAGCACGAACGGGATGGTCTCCAGCAGCCGCCGGCTATAGGCCCGGAAACCGGTGTGGCATTCGGAAAGGTGCTGCCCCAGCACGACGTTCTCGGTGATGGTCAGGAACCGGTTGGAGATGTATTTCCAGATCGGCATGCCGCCCGCCAGCGTGGCGCTGTCGAGGAAGCGCGAGCCGAGCACCAGATCGGCGCGACCCTCCAGGATCGGCGCGATCAGTTGGGGCACCAGCCGCGAATCGTACTGGTAGTCGGGGTGCAGCATGACGACCACATCCGCGCCGTCGCGCAGCGCCTCCAGGTAGCACGTCTTCTGATTGCCGCCGTAGCCGCGGTTCTGGACGTGGACGATCACCTTCAGGCCGAGCCGCTGCGCCACCTCCACGGTCTCGTCCTGGCTCACATCGTCCACCAGGATGACGTGATCCACCACGTCAGGGGGCAGATCGTTGTAGGTGCGTTCGAGGGTCCTGGCGGCGTTGTAGGCCGGCATCACGACAATGACTTTCGCGGTCTGGGGCATCAAGCACACCTCCGGTGCGCCGTCTATTATACCGCGGAGCGCCGCGCGTGACCAATCTTGCGCTCATTTGCATCAACGTTTTGGCTTCAGCGACCGGTTTGTGCTAAAATGTCTCTGCTTGCCCCCGTAGCTCAGGTGGATAGAGCGAGGCACTCCTAACGCCTAGGCCACTGGTTCGAATCCAGTCGGGGGTAC
>JALOOE010000432.1 GCA_025454565.1 Anaerolineae bacterium | reverse complement strand
CTGAAAAGGCGTCCTTCGACTCCGCCCGGCACACTACGCCGGGCTCCGCTCAGGATGCGTGCGCTGAACTGATCGTGAATGCACCCAAGTGATACGACAGTGTGAGACTTTGGTGGTATGACTTAAGGTAGATTCAACACGTTTGACGTTTGACGCATCACGTTTGACGCTTCTCTACCGCCGACACAACTCCTCATACACCTGGTTGTAATACAGCGCGTTCTCCACCGGCGTGTTGGGCGGGATGTGGTTACCGACGGCCAGGAAGTAGCCGGGACAATCGCGCCCCAGGCTCATGCAACGCGCCACCTCGGCGCGGATGTCGCTCTTCGAGCCGTAGAGCAGGATGCGCGTATCGGCGTTGCCCACGATCACATGCGTCCGGCCGTACTTCGCCACCACAGGTTCGAGCCGGGTCAGCGGCTCGAAGACCAGACCGTGGAAACCGGCCGCGACGATGTCGTCCACAAACAGGTCGAAGTTGCCGTCTGAGCAGAAGAGCACCTTCTTGCCCGCGTCGCGCAACGGCTGCACGTAGGCCCGATAGTGCGGGATGATGAACTTGCGATACCACGCGGGCCTGAAGATGGGGCCGTTGGCCCACACGAAGTCGTCGTGGATCATCACCACGGGCACATCCGATTCGGCCAGGGCGTCGAAATATTGCTGGATCCAGGATGCGTAGCGGTTCGCCAGCTCGCCGAAGCGCTGCTGATCGGTGCCCGCGGCGAGCAGCAGATTGTCCCAGCCGAACAATCCGATGAAGCCGGAGACCAGCGTAACGTAGACGCCGGTCATGTTGACGCCGAACGGCTGCGCCGCGCAGCTCGCGCGATAGTGCGTCTCGAAGCGCCGGATCAACTCGCCCCGGTCTTTCGCACCGAGCTTCTCCCACGGATCGAAGCTCAGTACATCCTCGGCAGTCTTGTACGGGCTATAGATCGTGTCGCGGCGATCCACGCCGCCCGCCGCATACTCGGCATGGCCCATATCGCTCTGCCACGGGCCGAACTCAGCGTGCCCGATCAGTGTGCTCCAGAAGAAATCGTAATTCCACGCCTGCATGAAGGCGATCTGTGCGCGCTCCTTGATCTCCTGCGGGCTCTCCAGGCCGACGTCGATGCCGGTGACGACTTTCATCAGATCCCAATGCATGGTTGCCGAGTATTCGGTGCGAGGGATGCGCTTCGGCATCTCCAGATTAAGCGCCGCCCAGCCATCTTCGTATGACATTGCCTTCACTCCTGTCGCAAGACTACTGCCGAGACCCGGAGGACCCGGAGAACGCTGAAAAACTTTGTGCCCTCCGTGTCTCCATGGTTCACCCTGCCTCTGCCGCTTCGCTCCGATGGGTATAGCGCGGCTCGCGCACCCAGACGACCAACAGCGCGCTTCCGGCGAGAGCCAGCGCTACCGCTACTGCAAACGCGCTCTGATAGCCGAACGCTTGCGCCAGCACGGCGCCGATGAGCGGCGCGATCGCGGTGGCCGGCGCCAACAAGGTATTGGTCAGGCCGATATAGGTCGGGCGATCCTCCGGCGCGCAGAACTCCAGGATGATATTCAGCCCCGAAACGAGGCTGGCGGCCGTGGAAGCGCCGAGCAGCGCAAAGGTGAGCACGAGCCAGGTCGCCGAGGGCGCCAGCAGGACACTCCCCGCTGCCAACGCCATCGCCAACGCCGAGAAAGCCAGGATCACCCGGTGTCCCACCCGATCGGCCAGCGCGCCCAGCAGCACGTTCATGAGCGCCTGGCTGCCGACCAGCACTGCGGTGAGCAGCCCGACCATCTGCCCCTCCACGGCGAAGCGGTCGACGCCGTAGACCATGAAAAAGCCGGCGCCCATCCCGCCCAACACCGCCACGGAGCGGGCGATCAGGTAGTGCAGGTAGTTGGCGTCGCGCCGCAAGATGGTCGGCAATTGGCGGAGGTACGCGCTCAGCTTAACCCGGGGCTTGGTTATCGTGCTGTCGGGCTCGCGATTGAGGGCCAGCGAGACCCACGAGACCGCCAGCGAGATGAACGCAACGAAGAAGCAGAGGCTGAAGCCCAGCGGGTATGGGTAAGTGGCCAGGAGCAGGCCAGCCAGCGTCGCGCCGCCGATGCCCAACAGCGAGCCCAGCCCGCGGCTGAATCCCGCCCAGATGCCACGGCGTTGCGCCGGGATGGCTTTGGCGATCAAGTCGTACCACGGCGGCGTGCCCAGCCCCGCGGCCACCGCCGTCGTGGCCAGCAACAGGAAGAACCCGAGCAGGGTGAGGGCCGGCGCGCGGACGCCCAACGTCAAGACCAGCAGCCCGATCGCCAGGTACGGCCCGCGCTCGCCGATGCCGCTGATGATCAGCAGAAATGGCTTCTTACGGCGCAACCCCTCGGCGTAGTTGGCGATCAGAAGCTGCGGCAACAGATAGCCGATGCTGGCAATCGCCGGGATCAGCCCGATTGCCAGCGTTGAGTCGGTCAGTTGCCGCACCAGCAGCGGCATGATCGTCGTCTGCGAGATGATGCTGAGACCGAGCAGGAAAAAGGCGACATCCAGCGAGTTGACCGCGAAGTTCCAGCGATAGTTGACGGCCGCGAAGCGTTCGGCTTCGTCCTGCGCCGTCGATAGCATCTCTGCGCTCATAAGCGCAACACCAAATCGCGCGCCGAGATCTTCAGGGCAAAGGCTTCGGCAGTCGCCACCTCGGCGACGGCAGCCGGCAACGGCTGCGGCAGCGTGATGCGCAGACCGGCATCGGTGAGCTGCCAGTCGAGCGGCCGCTCATCACCCAACAGCCGGACGGCGCTCACCTCCTCGCCGCGTATCCCGCGCAGTGTCACGGCAGGCATGGCCGGTGCGCCGCGCACGACGGCATAGATGGCATCGTGCGCGGCCGTGAAGCGCACATCCGGCCCCTCGACCGTCTGCCCGTCGGCGGCCGTCCACGGTCGTGTGCCGTAGATTGCCTCGCCGTTGACGGCCAGCCACCCACCCAGCCCGACCAGCCGCTCGCGCTGGATTTCCGGGATCGTACCGTCCGCCTGCGGCCCCACGTTGAGCAGTAGATTGCCGTTCTTGCTGACGATGTCTATGAACGAGTGCACGAGGTCGCGCAGCGTCAGGTAGCTCTCCGGCCCTTCGTTGCGGTTGTAGCCGAACGAGTAGCCGATCCCGCGCGTGGCCTCCCACTTCTGCTCGGTGATCTTGTCGAACGAGGTGTATTCCGGGGTCTTGAAATCGAAATGGCCGCGATTGATGAACCCGCCGGTCACCGGATCGAGCTCGAACTGCTGTGTGAAGCGATCGTTGATCACCCCTTCAGGCACGGCGTCGTAGTAGTGCGCGAACAACTCCGGCAGGTTCGCTGCCGCCGGGTAGGCAATGTCGTTCCACATCAGCGACGGCTGATAGCGTTCGATCAACTCCAGCCAGTGCCTGTTGGCATAGCGCACGTACTCCGGCGTCTGCGGCACGGTCATGAACATGGTCGAGATGTCCTGGATCGGCGTCTCGACAAAGGTCCAATCCAAACCGCCTGAATAGTACA
>JALOOE010000431.1 GCA_025454565.1 Anaerolineae bacterium | reverse complement strand
CTGATCGGCGAATTGTGGGAAGCCAAAAGCGCCGGTCGCGGGCTGTTCCTCGTCGCTGAAAAGCGCGACCCGCTTGGCCGGGGGGTCTACGAGCAAATGAGCGCGAAAATCGGCTAAGTATTTCGCCTGCCGACCTCAGGAGACATCAGGTGACCCCACTTGACGAGTTAGATCGCATCACCGCTGCGTGCAACACGGGCCCGCTGATCTCGGCATTCCAGTGTGCCGGGACGGAACTGCTCAGGCGCTACCTGGCCCGGCTGGTTGTCGCTCCCGCAGAACTAACGGAGCTTGAACGTCACGGTTGGAAGCGGGAGAGTGACCAGCTTGTCAGCGAAGGTTTTATCGTGGTAGCATCTGGACTGAGCGAGGTTGAAAAGGATCAGGCCGCAGGTCTGGCGCGTCGAATCGCGGCCCACCACCTATCCGGAAATACCGATCCTTCCAACCATCTGCCTGAAGCAGAGATGCTTGTCATAGCTCTACGTCCGGAATTGCGTTGCCGGATCGTTCTGCTTGACGAAAAAGCCGCGCGCGCCGTTGCGATGGAAATCGGGTTGCGGGTGACTGGATTCCCTGGTATCCTTGCGCGGGCAGGAGCGGACGGCATCGTAAGCAAGGCTGACATGCATCGGTTGCTGAAATCGTGTCAGCAACAGGGAACCCATTACAGCGACGCGCTGATCGGCCACGTGGTCGGGGTGTACGGGAGGTGATGTGAGATGATCGAGAAAAGTGTGCACGAACCAGGGGCTCAGTGGTTGACTCCGCAGGATGTTGACCGTGACGTCCGCGCCTTGGCGGAGGCATTGCTGGAGCAGCGCGCCGAGCGAATTGCGCGTAACGTCCTTGTGCGCCCTGACATTCAAGAGGTGATGCGGCAGCTTTTGGCCACCCACCTATACACCAATGAAGAAGATGTCATTGTGCGCTCTCTGAAGGCGATGCAAGTTGCCGTTGCGCCTTAAGAGCGGTAATCGCACCGACGGTCAATCTGGTCCGGCTTAAGGTTATCCGTCGACGATTGGAGCAGTATAGACGCGCATCCTGACCCATATGCAGTTCCATCAGCGGCACATTCCCCGTGAGCGGCGAATCGCCGACTCGCATCTGCAATCTGCTATTTGCTGTTTTTCAGGAGCCAGCACATGACCGTCACAGCAATCGTCGGCGCCCAATGGGGCGATGAAGGCAAGGGCCGGATCGTCGATTACCTGGCCCAGCGCGCGGAGATGGTGATCCGCTTCCAGGGCGGCGACAACGCCGGGCACACCGTGGTCAACGAACACGGCACGTTCCGACTCCACCTCGTGCCGTCGGGCATCTTCAACCCGACCACGCGCTGCATCATCGGCGCGGGCGCAGTCGTCAACCCTGACACGTTGCTCGAAGAGATGGCCGAGCTGGCGCGCGCCGGCATCAGCCTGGACAACCTCTGGCTCTCCGAGCGCGCCCAGGTCGTGATGCCGTATCACCGCCTGTTGGACGGCCTGGAGGAGTCGGCGCGCGGGGGCCAACAGATCGGTACCACCAAGCGGGGCATCGGCCCGGCCTATGCCGACAAAGCCGCCCGCACCGGCATCCGTCTGGGCGATCTGACGCGGCCCTACTATCTGGCCGGCCGCCTGGCCCAAGCCCTGCCGCAGAAGAATCTCACCCTCCAGCACTTCGGCCAGCCGCCTCTCGTCTTGGACGACATCGTCGCGCAAGCTACGGCATGGAGCGAAACGCTGGGCCCGCGCATCGTGGACACCCTGCCAATGGTGCGCGATGCGGTGCGCAGCGGCCAGAAGGTCCTGCTCGAGGGCCAGCTCGGCGTGATGCGTGACCTCGATTGGGGCACCTATCCCTATGTCACCTCCTCGAACCCGATTGCGGGCGGCGCAGGCGCCGGGGCCGGGCTGCCGCCATCGGTCATCAGCGATGTGGTCGGTGTGGTGAAGGCAGATTGCACCGCGGTGGGGGCCGGGCCCTTCCCGACCGAGTTGACCGACGAGGTCGGCGCGCAGCTCCGGCAGGTGGGCCAAGAGTACGGCGCGACCACCGGCCGGCCGCGGCGCTGCGGCTGGCTCGACGGCGTGGCGCTGCCCTACGCGACGTGGCTCAACGGCTTCACCGCGCTGGCGATCACCAAGCTGGATGTGCTGGACGAGCTCGCCGAGCTCAAGATCTGCACCGGCTACCGGCTGGATGGCCAGGTGGTCCAGCGCGTGCCGGACACGCCCGACTATGAGCGCTGCGAGCCGATCTACGAGACGTGGGCCGGCTGGCAGACCTCGACGCGCGCTGCCCGCTCCTGGCGCGATCTGCCGTGGCAGGCGCAAGCCTATCTGCGGCGCATCGAGGCGCTGGCGGGTGTGCCGATCCGCTACATCTCGGTGGGACCGGAGCGGGAGCAGTTGGTCGTAATCTGACTTGTGCGCCAGTCCACCGCGATGTATAATGTGATGTATATTGCATGAGCGAGGTGACGTATGGTGCCGATGGTGCGCAAGCAGATCTATATCCAACGCCAACAAGAGGTGATCCTCAAACGATTCGCTGACCTGCGCGGCCAGAGTGAGGCCGAGGTGATCCGGCAGGCGATTGACCAACAGATGGGGGGAGCGATATCGCCTGTGGCTATGGACGCTGAGGCATGGGAGGAGGCTTACCAATTCATGCTCGAGCTGCAAGCGCGTGGCCCGCTGCCCGATCAACCTCGCGACTGGCGGCGCGAAGATTTGTACGAAGAGCGCATGAATCGTTATGGCCAGCCGCCTGATTGACACGAATATTTTGGTCTACGCCCACGATCGCGGAGAGCCAGCCAAACAAGCGCGCGCGATACAGCTACTCGCTCACCTCCAGGTGGCCGCCCAAGGATGCTTGAGCACGCAATGCCTGGCTGAGTTCTTCCGGGCGGTCATACGTCCAGCCAGGCCATTGCTGACTGTAACCGAAGCGGTGCAGCAAACGCAGCGCCTTGCCCGCGCCTGGCCGGTTTTTCCCGTCACACCCTTCATCGTATTGGAGGCCACGCGCGGGGTGCGAGATCATCAACTCGCCTATTGGGATGCGCAGATCTGGGCCGCCGCCCGGCTGAACCAGATCCCGGTGATCTTCACCGAGGTCTTCAATGCTGGCTCGGTGCTCGAAGGAGTCCGCTTCGTCAATCCGTTTGCCGATAATTTCTCGCTTTCCGCTTGGGGCTAACGTGAGCAACGAAACTATCTTCACCCACGACACCTATCTTTCCCCCTTCACCTGGCGCTATGGTTCGCAGGAAATGCGCCAGGTGTGGAGCGAGGCGTACCGCCGGCGGCTGTGGCGGCGCATCTGGGTGGCGCTGGCCGAGGCCGAGCAGTCCGCCGGGCTGGTGACCGCCGAGCAGGTGGCTGATCTGGCCGCGCATGCCGAGGAGATCAACCTGGCGCGGGCGCTGGCGATCGAGGCGGAGATCCACCACGACCTGATGGCCGAGGTGCGCGCCTACGCCGAGCAGTGTCCGGTCGGCGGGCCGATCATCCACCTGGGCGCGACCTCGATGGACAT
>JALOOE010000018.1 GCA_025454565.1 Anaerolineae bacterium | reverse complement strand
TTGGTGGCGGTCGCGCCCAGCCGTTTGCAGCCTTGATCCAGGTAGGCCGCCGCGGTCGCATAGGAGCGCACCCCGCCCGATGCCTTCACCCCCATCGTCTGACCCACCGTCTGCACCATCACGCCGATTACTTCCGGCGTGGCGCCGCCGTCGCCGAAGCCGGTGGAGGTCTTGACGTAGTCGGCGCCCGCCGCCTGTGCGATCTTGCTTGCCGCGGCGACTTGCGCCAGGGAGAGGTAGCACGTCTCCAGGATGACTTTGACGAGTACGCCGTGCGGTTTGGCTTCGGCCACGACCGCGGCGATGTCACGGTGGACATGGTCGAGATCGCCGGACAGGAACTTGCCGATGTTCATCACCATGTCCAGTTCGGCCGCGCCGTCCGCAATCGCCAGCCGCGCTTCGAGCGCCTTCACCTGGGGAAGGTTGGCGCCGTGCGGGAAGCCGACGACGACCGATGGCACGACATCACTGCCGGCCAATTCGCGAGCTGCCAAAGGCACATCGGTCGGGCGCACGCATACGCTGGCGATGTGATATTCCTTAGCCAGTCGGCACGCTTCGATGATGTCCTGGTCGGTGGCGAACGGCTTAAGGACGGCATGGTCAATGGTCTTTGCGACTTGGGACTTGGTCCACATAACATACTCCTCGTGGTTTTCCGGGATTCGAGAATCACTGTCTGGCGCCGAAGGCGGTGAAGCGGCCTCAGGCGCTCGGTCTCAGGCCCTGAGGGACCTTCTCGATTTCAGACGGCGAATTGGATGCACCGGGAAGTCAATGCATTTCGCGCCCGCCGGTCACGTTGACGGCCTGTCCGGTCATGTAATCCGCGCCGGAGGAGGCCAGGAAGCAAGTGACCGCCACCACGTCCTCGATCCGCGCCAGGCGCTTCAGCGGCACTTTGGCGGTGAACTGCTTGACGACTTGCTCCACCGGCATGTGCAGGTTCTCTACGTAGCCGGCCGACACCGCGTTCCACACGCCGGTGTTCTCGGTGATGCCAGGGCAGACGCAGTTCACGTTGATCCCCGCGTCGGCAAGCTCGTAGGCGAGCGCCTGTGTGAAGCCGATGATCGCGGCTTTGGCCGCAGAGTAGTGGCTCATCAGCGCCGAGCCGGTCTTGCCGGACTTCGAGGAGAAGTTGATGATCCGGCCGTAGCGGTGCGCCTTCATCAGCGGGACGACCTCGCGAGTATAAAGGAACGTCCCCTTGCAGTTGACCGCGAAGATGCGCTCCCAGTCGGCCTCGCTGATCTCCTCCACCTTGCCCTGTCCGACAATCCCCGCGACATTGATCAGGATGTCAATGCACCCCTCGACCGCCGCCGTCGCAGCGGTGACGACCGCCTGCACCTGCTCGACCTGCGTGACGTCGGCTGCCAGGCCGCGGCAGGTCAACCCGTTCGCGGCAAGCTCAGATACCGTGGCGGTAACCGCATCCGGCCGCAGATCGGTGACGAATACCGTAGCGCCGCTGCGGCAGAATTCCGCCGCGATCCCCTTGCCAATCGCGCCGGCAGCGCCGGTCACCAGAACCGACTTACCGGTGAAGTCAAATTTCACCATTGTCTATCACTCCTGTCCCGTTATCGCATCAGCATGCCGCCGCTCACGTCCACGGTGGCGCCGGTCATGTAGCTGGCTTTGTCAGATGCCAGGAAGACGACCACGGCCGCCACCTCGTCGGGCTGGGCGATGCGGCCCAGCGGGATGCGCTCCAGATAGGCTTCTCCGCGCGAAGCCAACGCATCGGCTGACATGGGGGTCTCCATCATGCCGGGAGCCACGGCGTTCACCAAAATGCCGTGCCGGGCCACTTCCCGCGCCAGCGATACGGTCAGGTTCACCAGGCCAGCCTTGGCGGCTGCGTAGTGGGCGTGACCCGATGTAGCGCCTTGAAAGGCCGCCTGCGAAACGATATTGACGATCTTGCCAGGGCGCTCGGTCGCCAGCAGATGGCGCACCATGCGCTGCGAGAGCATGAACGGCCCGGTCAGGTTGACCTCCACGGTATGATCCCATTCCCGCCGGCTCATTTCCTTGACGAACGCGGTTGGCCAGAGGCCGGCGTTATTCACCAGGATGTCCACGCGGCCGAACGCAGCCACGGCGGCATCGAACAGTGCTTCACAGTCTGCCTCCTGGGTGATGTCGGCATAGATCGGGGCTGCCCGCACACTGAAGCGTTCGCCCAGGTAGCTGCACAGCGCGGTCGCCTCGTCTCGTTTGTCGAAGTGATGTACGGCTACGTGCGCGCCTTCGGCAGCGAAGGCGAGACAGGTGGCGCGGCCCAGGCCGCACGGCGCGCCGGTGACCAGGGCGACGCGCTCTTTCAGACCCAAGTCCATGCTGATGAACCTCTCATCTTCCTTGATTTTCATCAATCGCCGAGCGGGTACCGCTCAGCCAATCTAGGGCGTCAAGAAACCGCTTATACCGTCGAGCATAGGTTTCTCCCCGGATCGCATCGGGGAGAAACGATTCCCGTTCGTGAACCAGCTGGGCGACCGCCTCTTTGACGTCACGGTGGGCGCCAATGCCTATCGCCGCCACGATGGCTGCGCCCAAAGCACCGGTCTCCTCGGCGGCGGGCGTCGTGACCGGCTGTTGCAGCACATCCGTCAGGGTTTGGCATAGCGGCCGGCTGCGGCTGGCCCCGCCAGTGAAGAGTACCCGGTCGCCGCTCAGCCCCTCGCGGCGCAGGCTCTCGATATGATAGCGGTGGGCGAACGCGATTCCCTCCGCAATCGCCCGCAGCAGATCGCCGCGGCCGTGCGAGCTGCGCAGGCCCAGAAAGCTGGCCCCCGGATCGTCATCCCGCAGTCCGCCATACACGAGTGGCAAGAAGAGCGGCATGGTCTCGGCTGGCTGCGATGCCATGAGCGCGTGCTCGAAGTCCGCGTAGGTCACGCAATCGCCGAGCACCCGGCGCAGGAACCACTCCAGGTTGGCCGCCGACGTCGCGCTCGAATCGATGAGGCTGTAGAGCGCCTCGTCCGCGTAGATCGTACATTGGCGGATCGCGACCGGGACGCGCGGCTGGCGGCTCAGGGCGATATTCAGGCTCCAGGTCCCGCCGACTGCGCAGAAGCGCCCTTCATCCACCAAGCCGGCGCCGAGCGCGTTGGCGGTGACATCGAACAGCCCCGCGACTACAGGTGTACCGGCGGCCAGGCCGGTCTGCTGTGCCGCAGCAGCCTGCACCGCGCCACTCACCTGATCGCTGGGGCGCACTTGGGGCAGCCACGGCCCCGCCTCCGGGATCTCCAACAGGTCGAAGATCGCGGGATCGTAGGCCCGCGGCCGGATCGCATAGAGGCCAGATGCGCTGGCATCGGTCAAATCGGTGGCCAGGACACCCGTCAGGCAATAGCGCAGCCAGTCCTTGCAAAAGAGCACCGAGCTGATCTGCCGATAGCGGGCCGGCTCGTGCTGGCGCAACCAGCGCAAGATCATGCCCGGCTGACCGCTCCACAGTGTTTGGAACGTCAGGTCGCGCAGCGCGGCGCGCGATGTGGCGGCGAAGGCGTTCACCGAGGGCAAGCCCCGGTGATCCATCGAGCTGATCGCCGGCCCCAGCGCCGCACCGTCGCGATCCAGCAGGTATGCACCGTTGCCGTGGCCGCTCACCCCGACGCCGGCGATCTGCCCCCCGTGCGTCCCCGCCTGTTCGAGCGCCGAACGGATCGCGCGGCAGGTCGCTTGCCACTGGGCGGTCATGTTGATCTCGGAGCGGCCAGTCGAATCAGCGACCAGCGGGGTCGCGACGCGCGCCACCGCCACCGTTTGTCCGGTGCGGTCGAACAGCACTGCCTTGATCGCCGTCAGCCCTGCGTCAATTCCGAGAAGAAGATCGCCCATCATTCGCGCTTGCCCTGCCTCACTCGAGCGGATAGTCCAACCGTGCGATGCCATCTACCAGTGCATCGGCCGTTTCGCGATCCTGGGGAAACAGATTCAGCTTGATCCCTTTGGGCGGTCGCATTTCGAGGAACGGCAGTACGTCCGCCAGTTCCTGGGTATTCTGCGCCCAGATCTCGATACGCTTGCCGGCAGCCGCGATCTGCCGCCAGCTCTCCATCAAGTCGGTGATGCGTTTGCCGTGCGGCACCTGGTAGACGACCTGGATGCCGTCGAGCTTCGCGATCTCGCACAGCATCGGCAGGTGCGGCAGCGCATTGGTGCCATCCAGGTGATAGAGCACGTTGGCGAACAGACTCGCCTGCTCCTCCAGGTACCACTTGCCCAGCCTACGGAACGCCCGCGGCGAGATCATGCACGAGAAGTCGCTCTGCATGCAGTGCACGGGGCCAGCGGTCATCAACGCCCGATTCCAGGTGGTGATCCCGCACGGGTTGTCCTTGATGATGTCGTGCAGCGTGAAATAGACGGTGCGAAAGTCGTCCAGGAATCGGCGTTCGAGGGCCAGCACATCATCTGGATGGTCAAGGACATCCGTCAGCGCGTTTTCGACCCCGCGCACCGTGGCCAGGTTGTCCAGCACCCCGTCGAAGCCGCCGAGGGTGGTGATCGCCATCTCGCCGGCGGCCATCTCGACCGCCAAGTGCGCCTGGGCCACGGTCATGCGCCACAGCTCGTTGGCGGGGTCGAGGCGCACTTTCTCCTCCCAGCCGTCCCAGGAATCCAGAAGCGGATCGAGCCAGATCGTCTCGTTGGCGAAATGCGCCGGGCAGCCGTAGAACGCAGCCTGACCGATGTTGATGCGGCCGATGTCAATGGTCGGGAAGCCATCGGCGTAGAACCAGCGACCGCGGTTCAGGGCCACCTCGCGAGAAATGCGCGTTTCCGGATCCATGAACCAGCGTTTCACCGCTTCGTGCTCATGCGGCCGCGGCTCCAGCGCCACATGCGGCTGGGTGGCGATGTAGAAGAGCGGGGTGTCCAGCTCGCCCCGCCACCAGGACGCATAACGTGACCGCAGCCGCGGCCAGTCAATGTCGCGATAGCTCCGTGCCTTCATCGATCTCCCTCATCAGATAGGTGCAGAAGTTGACCTTGTCTGCGCAGAGCGGCCTGCAACGCGGCGATGTCAATCGCCTGCACCGGCCTGCCCGCTCTGACAGCCAAAGCCGCCGCCGTCCCCGCTGCATGACCGGCGATCATGAAGCCCGGCTCCATGCGGAAGCTGGCATAGGCGATGGTGCTCATGGAGGGACAAACGGGCACAAGAAGGTTATCGCACTCGCCGGCCCTTGGCGTCAGGGCGCGATATGGAATCTGCCACGGCTCCACGGGCTGACTGAGGTAGCCTTCCATGAAGACCTGATCGGCCGCGTTCGGGTCTCTGCGCAGCCGCTCCTGCCGACTGAAGTCGAAGGTGCGGATGCTCGCCCACTGCACTTCGCGGATGTCAATGTTGTAGCCACACAACCCGATGCTGTCGGGTTTGGTACACTGCTCCTGAAGATCGTGCTGTGTGACCACGGTCTCGCCCAACATCCGCCGGCCTTCACGAATGTAGAGTTGATGCGGCCAGCCATCGGTGTCAGTGAACTCATCTTTGCACAAGCCCCAAGCTCGCGCCTCGTCACGGAGTTTCGCAGGTACGCTGGCATCGTTTTGCAGGAACCACATCAATCCGTGTGCCCAACGCCGATGCTGCTCCCAGATCATGCGCCTGCGCTCGGCGGTGGCTTCGGGATATTCCCAGGCTGCGCCCAGCAGATTGGTGGAGACGGGGCCGTTGCTGTTGACATCGCACTTGCCATTCGGCAGACGCGCGATACCGAGGGGGCTCGCCACGCCGTCGCCGCCGGCGATGAAATAGCGCCGGAGCAGCTCATAGTCGGCGGGATCATAACGATTCGGCTCGGGGATGGGGATCCGGTTCTCGGTGCGTTCTGTCAGGCACAGGCGGAAGCAGTACGCCTGGAACTTGCCGTCACCCTCGCCGGTCGCAGCAAGGTTCTCTTGCGGAACGACGAATGGCAGCAGGGAACCATCGCGCCACGGCGAGACAGCGAACCTGAATTGGTGATGTCCCGGCAGCAGCTCGGTGCGGCCCGCCAGCGATTCGCGATACCTGGCACGTCCTTCGCGGCCCACGGTGTAGCGCACGCCGGCTTTTGCCATGAGGTCGCCTTCATAGCCGGCATCCACGAAGACTTGCGCGGTGAACGTCGCGCCGCTCCGCGTTTCCATGGCCGAGATACGCGCACCATCTTTCGTCACAGACTCGATCGGCTCGTCGAACACCACACGCACGCCGGCCTCGCTCAGCATCTCTCTCAGCGTATCCTCGGCCACGTGCGGCTCGAAGTCAAACGCGCCTTTGGCGTCTTCCCACCCGTATCGTCGCGCCATACGCCGATACACCTCGGCCGCCATGCCGCCGATGATCTGCTCCTGGCCCAACACGTCAGAGTGCCCCAGCCCGCCCGACAACATACCACCCAGATGCCGTCCCGGCTCCACGAGCATGACTGTCGCGCCTTCTCGCGCCGCGGCCACGCTTGCGACCACGCCACCGGCTGTGGCCGTGTACACTACCACATCGCTCTGCATGTCAGCCTTTACCGATCTCCCATCTCAGACGTACCGGCACCGTAGCCGCTCGAACTCGTCCAGCATCGCCATGAAGTTCTCGTAGCGGGTGTTGCGGGCGATGGATTGGCTGGGGCCGAGGATGAACCCGGTCGGCCCGCCGCGTTCCAGCGCTGTCCGCACGGCAGCTTGCACTTCGTCGGGCGTCCCCGCGATGAGCAGCTCCAGTGGCACGCCGCCCCAAAAGGCCATCCGTTCGCCGAAGCGCGCCTTGAGCAGTCCGATCTCCATGCCGGCTGTCGTCTGTAGCGACTGGTAGCAGTCGAACCCGGCCTCGATGAACATATCAATCAGGGGGAGGGTGTTGCCACAGTTGTGCATGATCATCTGCGGGACAAGGTTTTTGATGTGAGCGATGCGCTGTGTCAGATAGGGCACGTAGAGGGCGCGGTACATCCTGGGCGAGATGATCGGCCCGGCTGTGCCGCCGATGTCGGTGTCCATGAGCGACGCGTCGCAGCCTGGGCGGATGAAGTACGGATCGAGTCGGTTCTGTATCACAACCTGCCGGCGATTATATGCGGTGATCACCTCAGGCTGCTCGACGTGCAGCATCAGCCCACTTTCGTAGCCGCCCAGCAAGGAGATGATCAGGCTGCCCCCATTGGGGCCGACGATGTACTTCTCCGCGCCGAAGGTCGCGATGATCTGATCGAGCACTGCAAAGACGGTCGGATCTGGCGTTGCGAGCTCCGGAGTCGGCCCCGCAAACTGTGCGGCGGTGAACGTTGGCGGAGAAGCCAGCAGCGGGTCGTGGACGCAGATGATCTCGTTGGCTTCGTGGTTGGCCTGGTAGACCCGGCCATCTCGATCTTCCCAGCGATCCGGCGCGACGCGCCTGGGTACTGGCAACTCGCGACGGTCATAGCGCGGGTTCACCCACATCAGCGGCGAGATGCGTATGTCGGGGGGGGGCATGAGCATGGCGTCGCGGCAGGTGATGATGTCCACGCAATCCAACCGACGATAGAAGTCGGTCAGGTCCGCCACCCACTGCTGAGCCACTTCGGCGTGGCGGCCCTCCCAGAAGGCAATCGCCATCTCGATCTGGTTGCGCACGATGGTCGGCCGGCCGATCACCCGGCTGATCGTGTCGTGGTCCACCGCGTAGAGCCCGAGTGGAATCTTGTCCACCGGCTGGCGCGCGACGGCCGCCCGGACGCGTTCTTTGCCGTTCATCGCTGGCCTCAATACGGGTTGAGGGTCTTGACCTGCTCAGTGCCCCAGATCGTCAGCTCTTCGATGACGCAGTTGTCGGGCACATCTATCGCCTGGACAATGGTGCGCGCGAAGTCGGCAGCCGTGGGGAAACCAGCGGGCCACGTGGCCGGCATGTCGGCCGCGACCTTGAATCCAGTGATGGCGGCGGCCGGGATCATGGTGGTGGCCTTGCCGCCCCACGCGGCCATCTCCAGGTGCAGGCAACGGGTGAAGAGCACGATGCCTGCCTTGGCGGCCGAGTACACCGTCCAGCCCGGCCACGCGTGGTTGGCGCACACGCTGGAGATGTTAATGATATGCCCGCGGCCCTGCGGCTTCATGGCTCGGATGACTTCGCGGCACCCCTTGATAGCCGCAGTGAGGTTAATCGCCAACGACGCTTCGATCTGTTCGTCCGACTGTTCTTCCAGGGCCGCGATCTTGATGCCGGCGCCGGCATTGTTCACCAACACGTCAATGCGGCCGAAGCGTGCGACAGTCGTCTCGACAACGTGTTGCCAGTGTGAGGTCTCTGTGGCATCGGCCTGTACAGCGAGCAGATTCTCCGCTGCCAAGGACTGGGTGGCTTTCAGCAGTCGGTCTTCATCTCGGCCGGTGATCACCACAGCGGCGCCCATCGCCAGCAGCGCGCGGGCGGTTTCCAGGCCGAAGCCGCTGGTCCCGCCAGTGACGATGGCGACCTTACCCTCGACGTAGTTCTTCATCTTCGCGAGTCCTCATCTTCGTTCATCAAATGTGCTACGAGTTGCGCCGGCATGGGCCATTCGAGCGACACATGCTGGTCTCGTAGCCGATCCTGCAGTGCCGTCGGCGGTACATCGGCCAAATCTACTTCCTGATCGAGGGCGAGTGCAGCGGCCGTGCCTGCGGCCTGACCCAGTTGCATCATGGTGCGGGAGAGCCGGCAACTCGACGCGGCGACCGAGCTGAAGCTGGCCCCGCGACAGGCGACCAACAGATTGTCGACGTCACGCGGCAGGAGACAGCGATAGGGCACGCCGTAGGGCTGATCGTGCTCGCGTGTCCCGGCGCGGCCGGTGCTGGCGCCGTGGGTGTCCATGGCGTGGTCGGCGATGGCGATGATATCGGAGTGCTCCTGGCGGTTCAGTCCCGCCATGAGGTCGTGCTGGGTCAGGATGGCGCGGCCGACTACGCGCCGCGCCTCCCGCACGCCGAGGCCGGGCGCAATCCGCAGCAGTCGGTACCCCTGGAACTCCGGGAAAGTCATCTGGTTGTGATGCCAGTGGGCGTAGACGCGGCGCGTGCATTCGGCGTAGGACGCCTCGAACCCCATGTCAAACGCCTCGCGACCTTCCATCGTCGGCAGCATGTTGATGTTGAGATCGCCGTTGGGATAGTGGTTGATGGCTGCCACCGGAAACCTGGGCGCCCACCAGCAGTCTGCCGGGATCTCTGGCGGCAGTGGTTCGATGCTCCGATTGGCGATCGGTGTGGCCCGGTAGATCAGGGTGACGCCGTTGAGACGGTCATTAGGCTCTTCCGGCGCGTTGGACTCGCCGAAGGTCGCCTGGCTCTCCTGGCCCAGCATGGTCTCGCAGCCACATGCGACAGCGAGATGGATGTTGGCCGTGCTGTCCACGAAAAAAGGTGCGCTCACCTCCCGGCCATCGGAAAGCACCAACGCTGCGAGGCGCCGCCCGTCCATGATGATGCGGGTGAAGGCAGTGTTCTTCAGTACCGTACAGCGTCCGGTCTCCGCCAGCAACTCCTCCATCACCTGAGCGCACAGATCCGGCTCGAACAGCACGCCATGCCATTTTTCCCGACGATATGCCAGCGCTTCGTCGCGCGAGAGGTTGCGTGTCCCGTGGCGCAGCAGCGAATCCAGGTAGTGTTTCGTGGGATCCACCACCTGCTCCCCGCCGGGGAAGGGGATCGGCTCGTCAGGCCGCCGCCACATGAAATGCCGGCCGAAGCTGTAAATGCCCACAGCCAGCGGCAGGCGCTTGAGCCGCCTGTAGATGTCGAAGGGGATGCCGGTGCCTCCTACGCCCGGCTCCCAGCAGTTGACACCGCAGCGCGTGGCGTTGCCGCCGAGCATGTCGCTCTTTTCCACCAGCAACACGCGCAGCCCCAGCCGCGTGGCGCTGAGCGCAGCGGCCACGCCGCCGCTGCCCGCGCCTACCACGATCAGGTGATACTCGTCAGTTGGCATGAGTGCTCCGTTGCCCACCGATGTGGGATGCTCGCTGGTTATGGATCGTCTCATGGCGTCTAGCATGGCGCCCCAGCCTCAGCGAGGGTAGTTGCCCGTGGCCATCCACGAATGCGCGAAGGTGTTGCTTCCGATTGGTGAATTCATGGCGCCATTCGTGAATGGCCGTGTTCGGGTAGGAGGTAGGTTCAGCGCCCTACTTGGCTTCCATAGAACTCATGAAACTGGTTTGCATCGCTTTCCAGGCTGCCTGAACGTCCTTGACCTTATTCAACTCGTTGACTTTCGCCGTAACCTCGTCGAGCTTCGACTGCTTCACCGCCTTGAGGTACGCGTCATATTCGGCGTTGACGTCGAGGTTCGGGTTCAGGATCACCTTGCTGGCGAATTCCTCGGTCTTGGCCTGGATGTCGGTGATGTTGTCCAGGATGACCTTGTCGTTGGTGTTCATGCCATAGTTAAGGATCACCCAGTTCTGCACCGTGTCTTTCAGCACCCCCTGCACATACTTCATCTCGTTTTCCGGGATATCGGCGAAGGAGGGGGTATCGGGTCGGAAGGCAAACCACTTGGGCGGCTCGACCAGCCACAGGCGATCCAGCATGTAGAGGTCATACTGCGGGTCGTTCTTGAGGATCGCATCGCGGCCGCGGCGCTTGGGAACCCCATTGACCACATCGAAGGACTTACCTTCCACACCCATGGTCATCAGCGGGTAACCGTCGGTCCACTGCCATTCCAGCATCTTGAAGAATGCCTCGACCTCTGCTGGCGTGGCGGCGATCGTCAGCGACATGCTCTGGTTGTCGCCGCGCAGGTTGGGGGTGATCACCGGGCCGCCCTTGACTCCCTTGGGGCCGGTTAGGCCTGGGATATAGTTCAGCACCGGCTTGGCATCCTTGTAGGCGTTCTGGATGGCTTCCCGGCGCAGGTTGATGAACTGCGGCCAGTCGGTGGTGGCGCCCACGGTGCCCGCGTAGTACTTGAACAGGCCGCGTTCCTTGGAGACCAGGTATGTCGGGTCCAACAGGCCGTCCTTCATCAGGTTGCGCACATAGACCAGGGCGTCCTTGAACTCGGGTAGGGTCGGCGCATAGACGATTTTGTTCGGGTCCTGAGGCGAGGGGATCCAGGCATTGTAGGGTGTCCCGAAGGCTGCCATGATCGGCTCGACCCAGGTCAGCGCCAGACCACCGCCGCCGGAGAGGCGGTTGGGCACAAAGGGGATCAGCTTGTCCTTGCCGATAGCGCCCGGATCCTTGTCTTTGACCGCCTGGAGGAAGGCACGGAACTCGTCCAGGGTCTTGGGCTGCTCGATCTTCAGCGCATCCGCCCAATCTCGGCGGTAGTTCACCGTCTGCGGGAAGATGCCGCTCATTCTGGGGATAGTGTAGATCTTGCCGTCTTTCTGGCGTAGCGCCTCCCAGATCTCGGGCGGGAAGGCATTCCACACGATGGGATGCTTCTTAAGATAGTCGTCGAGGGGCAGTAGCAAGCCGTCGTTGTAGTACTGCTGGAAAGCGACCTCGGATACCCCCAGGTTGATGACGTCCGGGTAGTTGCCGCTCGCCATCACCACATTGCGCTTCTCAAGATAGTCTGTTGACGGGATCTCCTGCCAGAAAAGGGTGAGCCCGGTCGCCTTCTCGATCAGGGGCAGGTAGGCGTTCTTCGGGTCCCAGCTGTCGCCGACGCGAAAGATGTTCAGTGCTGTCTTGGCGTCCTTGGCCGCGGGCTTGGGAGTGGCGGTCACCACGACCTGCTTTTCGACCTGCTTCTCCACGACTTGGGTCTGGACGACCTGCTTCTCCACTACCTTTTCGACCGGTTTTTCCACAACCTTCTCGACTTGCACCGTCTCTTTGATGATTTGCGGAGTCGGCGCCGCGCACGCGGTGACCAGCATAGATAGAATGGTCACCAGACAGAGAACCGAGAACCAGCGTTTCATAGTGCTTTCCTCCTGGGATGAGTATGGCGCTTGAACTGAGGTCATTGCAGGGAAGTTTGCCTGGATCGTCTACCTCCTCCTTTGGTTATCCTTTCTCAGCGCCGAGTACGATGCCTTTGACGAAGTAG
>JALOOE010000430.1 GCA_025454565.1 Anaerolineae bacterium | reverse complement strand
GTCCGACAATCGGCAGCAGGCGGCCGGCCGCCAACGGCTTGATCGTCATCACCGGCTTCTTAGCTTGCTGGATGACGTTCAGCACCCAATCCGGCTCGACCTGCATAAGAAAGCCCGCGGCATTGAAGATCTGGATGTAGGTTTCCACATCAGCACCCTGGCGATCGGCGTAGATCACCGATTCGGGAATGTGCGTCGAGAGGCCGGGGAGCATGCCGCGCTCGCGGATCAGCCTGGTGTAGCGGTCCAGGTCGCGGATGACGCCGGCGCGTTTGTCCAGCAGCGCATCGGTCACGCATTGATGGGGCAAGCAGAAGGTAGTCCCGATGGCTCGGTAGTGGTCGAGCACCGGCTCAGGCTCGGTCTTCGGGTCGCCTCCAGGCAGCAAGTTGAAGGAGGGCGTAAGAATCAGGATCATCTTGCGCCCGGCGCGCTGCTCGGCATCATGGATGGCGTCCAGCACCATCGGGCCGGGATCGCCGCCCATGTACGCATCGATGCCAGAGGCCATAAAGGTGGTGAAGATTGCGGTCAATCGCTCGCGCGTCTGATATTCAACGATGAAATGATCCTTGGGCACGCTGGTGTGCGAGTAGCCCTTGAACCAGTTGGAGCCGATGATCATCCGTGGCATCGAGATGCCGCCAACGATGGTGCGTGGAAATTCTGCCATGTGATCCTCCGAAGTTTATGAAGAATATTGGATCGGCGCTTGCGAGTGATAGCCATCCCAAAACCGCTTACCCATGTCCGCCTGGGTATCCCCTAACTCATCCCGCCACTCTGCCAGCAGGCCGCGCAGCCGCGATAGACGCTCGGCATGGCCGGGATCGCCCGCCAGATTGGTCAGCTCCCAGGGATCAGCCCGGAGATCGAAAAGCTGTGTGTGACGCCGGCCCTCGACGACATATTCGATGAGCTTCCAGCGTTCATCGCGCACCCCACGCATCAGGTGGCGGTAAGCGAACATCAGATGCGAACGACCGATTAGCGACGACCGACGCCCCGGAGCCAACCGCTCGGCATCCGTCGCCCGCTCTCCGTCGTCTGCCGTCAGGCTCACGGCAAAGCTCGCCCCCTCAACGGAACCGGGCACGGGTAACCCGATCAGCTCGCACAACGTCGGGTAGATGTCGATGAGATACACGAACGCGTCGCTCCGCTGCCCTGTCGCGATGCCTGGCCCGGCTATCAGCAGCGGTACATGAATGCTGTGCTCATACAGGCTTTGTTTGCCCATCAGCCCGTGGCGGCCGAGCGCCAGGCCGTTGTCACCGGCCAACACGATAATCGTATTGTCAAGCTGCCCCGTCTCTCGCAGCGCGGCCAGCACACGGCCGATCTGCGCGTCGAGATGCGTAATCATACCATAATAGGCTGCCAGATGGCGACTGGCCTCGCATGGATCGCGCGGATACGCGGCGAGCAGTTCGTCACGCACCTGCATCTCGCCGTTGTCGAAGGGATGCTCCGGCTGGAAGTTGTCGCCGAGCGGCAGGCGCTCAGGATCGTACATCTCCAGGTATTGCCGCGGCATCGTGCGGGGATCGTGCGGCGCAGTGAAACCGACATAAATGAAGAACGGATCGTGCGAACTCCGGTCCCGCAGGAAATCAATCGCGGCGTCGCAGAAGAGCACACTTGAATGCCGTCCCGCGTGGATGTGGTCGGCGACCTTCTCGACGACCCGCTGCGTGACGAAGTCCACGGTCTGGTGGATGCGCTGCGGATACGCTCCGGCCGGATCGAAATCGCACACCGGCATATTCCAGTGATCGTCCATCCCGCCGTAGAAGATCTCCGCGCCGGCGTTGAAGTTGCGGCCATGAGCGGCCGGCCCATTGTGCCACTTGCCCGTACCGAAAACAGTGTAACCGGCTGCCTGAAGCATCTCGCCCAGCATCACATGCTCCAGCGGGATCCCCTGCCCTTGCTCCTGTATGTGAAACAGCGTGCGGCCCGTCCAGAGCATTGCCCGACTGGGCATGCACACCGCGCCGCTGGTGCCGCCCATGATATAGGCATTAGTGAAGGCCGTACCGTGCGCCACCAGCCAGTCGAGGTTGGGCGTGCTGATCTGCTCGTTGCCCAACGCGTGGATAGTGTCGAAGCGTTGGTCGTCGGTGAAGAAGAAGAGGATGTTGGGACGTTGAGACATGGGTTCTCCTGACTATGGGCTTCGTGTCACCCATTCCAGTCGGATGAAGTATACATCAGAGACACGGAGGCGCCGAAATAACGCTGGAGAACCATGGCCAGTGAGTCGCAGCGGCGCGTCACACAGCGTACAATATCGCCCGGTCGGATTTGGCGACCAGATGAATTTGCGCTAGAATAGCGCATGTCTTGTGCTTAACTTATGATACAAATCGAGTGATGAAAGCGAGCGAAGAGCGTATGAGAGTCTTTCTGACTGGCGGCACTGGTTTCATCGGACGGCCCCTTGTGCGGCGACTGATCGGCCGAGGTTGGACAGTCATCGGCCTGGTGCGCAATCCGAGCGGGCCGGAAGCTCAATCTATCCACGCCCATGGGGTGCACCTCGTGCCCGGTGATGTGACAGATCCGGCATCCATGCGTACGGCAATGACCGGCGCCGATATGGTGATCCACAACGCTGCATGGTACGAATTAGGGCTAACCACCAAGTCGGCACAACTCATGCGTCGAATCAACGTCGATGGCACGGAGAACGTGCTCAACCTGGCGCACGAACTGAGCGTGCCGCGCGTGGTCTACGTCTCCAGTTTGATCGCGTTCGGCGAGACAGGCAAGCAAGTGCGCGACGAGACGTTTGAGCGTCAAGCGCCACCCACCTCCGCCTACGAGCTAAGCAAGACCGAGGCGCACGCCGTTGCCCTCGGCTATCAGCGCCGCGGTTTGCCACTGATGATCGCCTGTCCCGGCAATGTAATCGGGCCCGACGATCATGCAGCCTGGGGCTACTACGCCCGTCTATACGTGAACGGCCTCATGCCCCCCATGGCGTGGGCGAAGGACTCGATCTTCGCCCACGCCAGTGTCGGCGATACGGCAGAAGGGATCGCGCTTGTGGCCGAGAAGGGGCGCCCAGGCGAGACCTACTTCCTCGGTGGCGACCTCATCACCATGAACGAAGTGCTGTCGCTCTGGTCGACCACGCCGGGCGGTCTGAAGAGACGCTTGTGGGTGCCCACCGCCGTCGCAGCGGCGACCTTCACGCCTTTGGAACCGCTCCAACGGCTACTCGGGATCCCCGCCTTCAGTTCCCGCGAGTCGGCGCGTGGGGCGGCGACGACCTTCGCCTACTCCAACGCGAAGGCAAAGCAGGCACTGGGCTGGAACCCACGACCACCGCGCGAAGTATGGCTGGAGACGCTCCAGGTCGAAAGGGAACTAAGGGCCAGGCGCAAGAAGCGCGATCTGGCATCGCTACTGCGGCCGCTGGGCGTCGACCGGGGTTGAAGTGGATTTTCAGTGGTAAGCTACGTCGCGGTGAGCTTCAGTCCCGAAAGGTATCCGGAAACGCTTCAGATCTCCTCACCCCCGCGTCATGCCCAG
>JALOOE010000429.1 GCA_025454565.1 Anaerolineae bacterium | reverse complement strand
CGGCGCACGCAGACGGGGCAGGCGTATCGCCTGCCCCGTCTGCGTTGTGAGGTCAATACCGAACCTGCGTTCTCAGCCGGTTGTCTACTGTCCGAGCCGCGTTTTGATCCAGGCCCGCAGGCCGGTTACCGAGAAGGTCGCGCTCTCTAGCTCCTTGACCTGCTTCGTCTCTGGCGTGTCGGCCGGCAGTTGGAACTGCGCCACGATCTCTTTCACCGGAATGTTGTACGCCTTCGAGACATCGGCCAGCGTCATCCAGCCCTTGATCTCGTCCGGGTTCGTCCCCGTCGGTATGACCTTCTCGCCGCTTGCCGCTATCTTGCCCGACACCGACCAGTTCCCGGTCGCTTTTGCGACACCGATCACCCCGAAGAACGCCACCAGAACCACCAGACCGTAGATGAACGGATTGATTTTCATCGAAAACTCCTTGTGTCCTTGTCTACCGGTATCCCGGCTACTTCCCGATCACCGGCATGCCCAGCTTCAGCTCCAGCGCGCCTTCCCTCGGGCATTCGTCCACGCATTCCAGACAACCGATACAATCGACGCTCTTGATGGTGGTCGCCGTGTGAACCGGCAGGCCCATCGGGCACGCCTTGGTGCAGATGGCGCACGATTTGCACGCCTCGGACTCGCGCTTCAGATAGACCGGGCTCAACTTGGCGACGAGGCCCGTCGCCGCGCCGAGCGGGCAGGCGTAGCGGCACCAGGGCCGCTCGACAAACAGGGATGCGATCAGCGTGATCGCCAACACCACGGTGCCCAGCGTGAAACTCAGTTCCGCCAGATTCCACACCGCGGCCCACGGATCGACATCACGGAAGACCATGTAGCCGAAGTATGCCGCGCCGAGGACGGCCCAGGCGAGCACGATGTACTTGAGGAAACGGAGCGGGCGGTCGATCACGGCCAATTTCTGGCCGCGGGTTTTGAGCGTTTTGACGCCCTTGCGAATCGCGGGCGCCTTCTTCTGAACGAAAACGCTGAAGCTGGAAACCATGTCTTGCATGAAGCCGAACGGGCAAAGCCAGCCGCAGAAGGCATTACGTGCCACTATCGAGGTCACCAGCGCCGCGACCAGCACCACCAGGTTCGACAGATGGGTGTGCGAGACGGTCTTGCCGCCGGTGGCGATGAACTTGTACAGCGTCTCGAAGCCGCCGAACGGGCAGTAGGCCTCCCATGAGGCGGTCACGACCGCGCCAGCTTCGCCGACCAGAGTATGGCGAATGGCGATACCGAGAATGAACGCGAATACGGCGAATTGGACCAACCGGCGAAAGCTGTGGTGGGACAGCAGCCTGGCCAGCCCTCGCTTGCGGGGTTTGACCGCCCCGGTTGGGACACCTTTCGTGGTCTGGGGATGCGCCAGCGTAGTCATCGGGAATTCCTCCTCAGAAATGCGATCTGTTCGATCTTGCTGAACACAGCATAGCAGCGAGCTGCGAGGGAATGATGCGCGACCTGTGAAGATGTGATGAAACTGGGCGGAGCTCGAACCGGCTCGGTCGGCCCCACAGGGGTGCTTCGCGAAGACCGGCCAGAGCCGGAGACGCGCCCGGAGCCCGGTCATCGCCGGGCTCCGGGCAGGACACCAATCTGTCTCAGTTGCAGGTCTCGAACGCCGGGAGATGTGCGTTCAGCGAGGCCCGCTGCAGGTTCTTGAACACCTGGATCAGGTCGGCGTTGTCGGTGACCTTCAGCAATTCATCGTACAACGCTGCATCGGCGATCTCGGCCGCCACGCCCACCTGGCAGGCGTTGGCGAGCGGCGAGAGGACCGGCGTGCCGGTCAGCCCCGGATTTGCGGGGATTGCCAGGCCATACTTCGTGAAGAGCCGGCTCAGCGCGTTCACGTGTTGCTGCTCCGAGCGGGCGATCTGGCTGAATGGGTAGACGTTGCCGAGCTGGGCAAGGGCTGCCTGGTACGTGTTCAGCGCACCGTACTCCTCGGCGATCGCTCGGTTCAGCGCCGCGATCTCCGCCTGGTCGAGCGGTTGAGCCGCCTGGGCGTAGACGCCGCTCCCGGCCGCCCAATTGCTTCCCGGCCCGCCGCGCCGATCCAACTCCGTGGCTCCGGCCAACCCCACCGTGCCGATCATGAGCCCCAAAATCACGAGCGCCGCCGTCCCCCATCGTACAAGCTTCGTCTTCATGGTCCTGTTCCTTTCAGATCTCTTGTCTTGTCGTGTGATGGCTGATCGTCCATCCTGGCGATCAACTTGACTACGCCCTCATCATAGCGCGGCCGCGTGAAGGCTTCATGAAGGCGCGGTGCGCGATCAGTGAAGCCAGTTTGACATCTGGCCCACTCTCCATCATGATTATCAGAACAAATGGATGGGCATGAGACGAGGGGGGCGGTGTGCTATGCGGGTGCGATTTTATGCGACGTTACGCGATCTGGTGGGGGTGAGCGCGACAGATCTGTCTGTTGAGGGCACGGCGGACATTCGCCACGTGCTCGATCGGCTGATGGAAGCCTATCCCCCGCTCCACGACAAGCTGTGGGATGCGGAAGGTGACTGGAGCGGCTTCGTGACCGTGTTACTGAACGGCCGCTCGATCCAGTGGCTGCAGGGGCTCGACACCAGGGTCGCCGATGATGATGCGCTCAGCCTCTTTCCACCGGTCGGCGGCGGTTGAGCGACGCTTGATGATCACCACGGAGACACGGAGTTTCTATCCGGGTCTCCGTGTCCTCTGTGCCTCCGTGGTTCTTACTGCTCATCCTCGTGCAGCTTCACGGGCACTGGATGACCCCCTGCGCCCACAAACAGCCGCCACACGCCGGCGCAGTATTGCCCAGACAATCCTCCAGGTTCGCCTCCGCCAACTCGCAACCGCCACAAAACGTACATGGCGCAAAGGCGAAGTCCTGGATGCGCTGGCGGTAGGCCACGTATTCCGGGTCCAGCCAGAGGTCCGCCAGGCCGCGCTCGCACACGTTGCCCACCACATGGCGGTGATTCACGCGCAGCTTGCCGTGCAGGTAGCTGATGTGGGTGTGCATCAGCGGCCAGCACGGGCTGACGTCGCCGGTCCACGCCACCGACATGGAGCCGCCCTCGATGTAGTTGCAGACGTTGCTCGCCCCGGCCCAGTTGTGGCCGGCATAGCTGATGTTGTAGCCGGCCTGGAACGCCGCAAACAGCGCCGTCCGCGTCAGCTCGTTGATGTCCATCTTCGGCAGGTTCAGGCTCGGCACGGCCGCCGAATTGATGTAGGCCAGGTTGTTGCGGGCGCCCGCGTACAGCACCTCACCCTGCAGCTCCTCTGTGACGGGCAGGACATTGCTGACCGAGAACTGCTTGGCGCCAAGCTCCAGTCCCAGCCGCAGCACGTCGGGCAGATCGGCGATGTTGCGCTTCATCGCCACGAACGCGATGCCGAGCTCCGGTCGGGGGTGGTGGCCGCCCTTGCGCATCTTGCTGAAACGCGCCACATTGGCGATGACGTGCGCTAACTCGGCGCCCAGCCGCACATCGGCGTAGCTCTCCGGGGTCGCGCCATCGATGGACACCCACAGCAGATCCA
>JALOOE010000428.1 GCA_025454565.1 Anaerolineae bacterium | reverse complement strand
GAAGGTCACTGGTTTGGTCATGGCGGCTCTCCTTGCTCTGTGCCGCCCATTCTATCACACCACTTCTACCGCTCAAAGGTCATATTTGGAATTGCTGCTCTAGCGACCACCCGGAGCGCCCTGCATCAAACGGATGAAGCCTGCCTGTTCAAAGTGGTGATCGGATGTAAACGCGCGCACAACCCCGCGCTCTTGCATCACAACTATGCTGATGCAATCCGTCAGCCCCCACTCCTTGTCTGGACGTTTTGTGAACAGATCCCAACCACGCCGCCAAAGCCCTTCATCTACGTGAACGAGGGTAGCTGCTCCCATGCGCGTAGACTGCAGCAAGGCCTCGATGATCCGTTGCGCCAGCGGACGGTACGCGACCTTGGAGAAGGAATTGGCTACCTCGACCAAAACGACATCTGTCGTCAGGATGTAAGCCTTTTGCCGGGCAAGCTCATTGTTAACGGCGACTGCGGAAGGATGCAGGCCGTCGTCGCGATTGCCAAGAGCGACGAAAGCCGAGGTATCCCAAGACACTATCTCAGGCATCGTGTTTGTCCACCCCATACAGGTAGTGATCGTGCTGGTCGGCCATGTCCCGGATGCCAGTAGCCACAGCCTGCTCGTGGATGTGGTAGAGCGGGACCTCATCGGCTTGTGCAGTCAGCCGTTCAACGAATTCCCAGAGCTGAGCGAGTTGTTCCGGGGGCAACTGATCGATTGACTTGTGGATCTGGGCTCGCGGTGGCACTGCAACTGTCATGACAAAACACCTCCTACTACGGCTATCACCAATCCTCAGTCTCGATTATACCGCGGTCTTTGCTCAGTGCAAAAGCCGGCGCGTTCATCCCTGCAGGTTGCTTTGGCCGGTCCCACCGCCAACGACACGTCAAGCGCTCCCCGATCCTCGCAGACCTGGCGCGCGATGCTGTCCGATCCCTGCTCCATCAATTCGGCCAGGAACACAAGCTCTTTTGGGGTCAGTCGGTCGGGGCGAGTCGGAGGGGAGTTGATCGGAGTTTGGATTTTCTTTCAGGGTGGGGTATACTATGTTCCCGTGGTGGTATCCGTCTGTACTTTCTGAATCCAGCCCATGCGTGTAATCAGCAAAAAGCCGTTGCGTGATTTCTGGGAAAAGCACACCGGCGCCAGAGCGGCGCTGCAAGCGTGGTACGAGGATGCCCTACGATCAGAATGGCGCACGCCCAGCCAGATCAAGGCCAGCTACGCCAACGCCAGCATCCTCGGCGGCAACCGCGTCGTCTTCAACATCAAGGGCAACGCCTACCGATTGGTCGTAAAGATCCATTACGATCGCGGGACCGTCTATATCCGCTTTGTTGGCACTCACCGTGAGTATGATGGCATCGACGCCGAGACGATCTGAGATCAAGCATGACACTGAAACCTATCAAGAGTGAAGAAGATTACGCGGCCGCGTTGCAGGAGATCGAGCAACTCTGGGATGCCGAGCCGGGCACACCGGAGAGCGATACGCTGGAGATCCTGATCACGTTGGTCGAGGCTTACGAACGTGGGCGCTACGACCTGCCGTCCCCCGATCCAATTGCTGCGCTGGAATACTTCATGGAAAGCCGCGGTTGGACTCGCATGCAGTTGGAGCCTTACATCGGCAGTCGCGGCCGCGTTTCTGAGATTCTCCGTCGCAAACGGCCCTTGACGCTCCCCATGATCCGTCGCCTCGAACAGGCCACGGGGATCCCGGGCTCTGTGCTGATCCAGCCCTACGAGACGGAACAGGGCGATTGCCAGGCGTTTGACGGAAAGCGCACGATTGAACGGCAGTTAGCCGTGCAGTGAGCGTTGACAAGGTACGCCAACCGCTTTCACCGGCGGTGGCGTAGGCCGGCCAAGATTCCCGCTGCCAGCGAGGGGATACTCTATGAACCAGTACACAGGCAGCGATTGCGACGACTTCCTACGGGAGGAGGGCATCCTGGAAGAAGTGACGGCCGCCACGATCACCGCGCTCTGCAGTTCTACTCAGCTCGCTGGCGGCAGCGTACGGGCCGTCAGCCCGAAACCGGTGGGGGGCGGCTTTGTCGCCATCTGAAGGAGAGCGAGTGGGGTGACGTCGATGTTGGGCAGACCGCCGCCAACATCTGCATACAACACCTCGACTCACACTAAAGTGTCTATGCAGTGGGGCTGTAGTCTGGCATAATAGGGGTGCAGTGAACAAACGGCAGCGGCGATGCCGCCTTGCCGCACCCGGTCAAGCCCATGTCCAAGCACCACGACTCCGCAACCCCTGCCGATCAAGCGCCGTTCTATCAGATCAGGCTCAAGGGCCACCTGGGGCCTGAGTGGGTCGACTGGTTTGGCGGCATGGCCGTCGACCTGACCGAGGAGGGCGATACGCTCCTGACCGGCCCGGTGGCGGATCAGGCTGCACTGCACGGCTTGTTGCGCAAGGTGCGCGACCTTGGCATCCCACTGATCTCAGTCAACGAGATTCATCAAGATCAATCGCAAGAAGGAGCTACCCCATGACCCCTGAAGAGCAGAAGAAATCCGTTGTGATCCACTCAGGCGGCGGCGCCGATGCGGTCTACGGCATCGGGATGATCGGCGCGTGGGTCTATTACCTCAAGCGCGCCACGACCAACCAGGAGCGCGCCCTGGGGCTCGCCAAGGGCCTCGCCTGGCCGGCGTTCCTGGTCTACGCGCTGCTGGTGTTCTTGGAAGAGAAGTAGCCAAAGGAAACGAGATCGTAAGGATCGCATTCCGAATGTCGACAAATGCAGCACACAAGCGTTGGTGGCAGATTTTCGAGGTGATCTTTGGCGTGCCTTTTCTTGCCGGCATCGGCCTGCAGTTGGTTGCGCCTGTCTCGCGCCCCCGCGGGTTGGTTGCATTCGTCATCGTCCTGGGAGGCGCAGCCCTCGTCGTTCTGGGCTTGACGTTCATCGTCCTGGCGCGCCGGGAGTTGGCGCGCCAGGGCCAGCCGACCGACCCCGGACTGCCTACTAGCAAGCTCGTCACCACAGGCGTCTTTTCGGTCTCAAGGAATCCTCTCTACCTCGGCGGCATGTGCCTTCTGGCAGGGATTGCGCTTGTGTTCAATCTCCTGTGGTCATTGGTTCTTCTCCTTCCGGCCTTCGTCGCCTGCCATTACCTGCTCATTGCGCCGGAAGAGCGGTACCTCGCCGCCAAGTTCAGCAGCGAGTACGCCCAGTATGCAGCCTCAGTAAGCCGCTGGCTCGGTCGCGCGCGAGGCTGATGAAGGAATGTTGATATGAAAGCAATCGTGCAAAACGGTTATGGCTCCCCGGACGTCCTGGCATTCAAGGAGGTCGCCAAGCCGGCGATCAAGGACGACCAGGTGCTGGTTCGGGTGCAGGCCTTGTCCATCAACGCCGGCGACTACTTCACTATGCGCGGCAGCCCCTGGCTGGTGCGCTTCTCGACCGGCTTTCCCAAGCCCAAGGACACCATCCTGGGCTGGGACATGGCCGGCCGCGTCGAAGCCGTGGGCAGCGCGGTGACGCAGTTTCAGCCCGGCGATGCCGTGTTCGGCGCAGTCAACGGC
>JALOOE010000427.1 GCA_025454565.1 Anaerolineae bacterium | reverse complement strand
CTGGCGTCTCTCGGTGTTCTTGCGACCGCCCTGGCGCTGATCGGCGTTGTCGTGCCGTTGCTGCCCACGACGCCGCTGCTGCTGTTGGCGGCGGCGTGCTTCGTGCGCAGCTCAGACAGGTTGTACAATCGACTGATCGGTAATCGATGGTTCGGCGGGGCGATTCAAGGCTATCTCGATCGTCGCACCGTCCCGCGTCGTGCGCGGATCATCGCGCTGGTCATGCTCTGGGGCACGATGACGCTGGCGGTGACCCAAGTCGGCTCGTGGTGGCTGCGCGGGGTATTGATCTTGATCGCCATTCTGGTTACTGTCCATCTGCTGCGCCTGAAATCTACGACTTCATGAAAGGGATACATGTCGGCGCCAATTCCGCCCCCGGCTGAAACGCAGCCTAAGGATCCCTTCGATCTGCTGGTCGAAGTCGTCCCCCTCCACATCTGGGTCAGCCTCGGCGCGCTGACGACCATGCTGCTCCTGGGTTTGGTGCTGTTTCGCTCGCCAACCCCGGCCCCGAGCTCGGCATCTGTCGCGGCGGAAACCCAAGAAGGTCGCATAGTCGCCGTCTTGAGCATGGAGCGTCGGAGCAACGACGAAACGACGTCGAATGTACAGAAGGTGTTGGTTGAGATCACCAGGGGGAGCGAGCGGGGCAAGCAGATCGAGATCGAATATGGCGATCACATGGTCATCGCGACGAGCACCCAGTTACGCCAGGGCGACCGCGTGTTGATAGAGCACGGCGGTGAAGGCCCGTTCAGCGACCGTTACTTCGTCAGCGATTTCGTGCGGCTGCCCGCTCTGCTGGTTCTGATCCTGGTCTTCGCCGCCTTGACCGTGACGGTGGGGCAGTGGACAGGGCTGCGTGCCCTGGTCAGCATCGGTTTCAGCGTGCTGGCCCTTGCCGGCTTCTTCATCCCCGGCTTCACGTCGGGATATGATCCGTTGCTCGTTGCGGTTGTGGGATCGATCCTCCTGATGACCTCAACACAGTATCTGATCTATAAGTGGCGCTGGAAAACGCATACATCGTTACTGGGCATGATCATCAGCCTGGTTCTCGCCAGCGCGATCACGCTGCTGTTTGGTCGCTTGATCCATCTCACCGGCCTCGGCTCGGAGGACGCGGTCATCCTGCTTCAGTTGTCACACGTGAAGATCGACGCCCAGGGGTTGTTGTGGGCCGGTATTCTGATCGGCGCCGTAGGGGTGTTGGACGATGTAGCGGTGGGGCAGGCGTCGGCGACCTTCGAGTTGAAGCGCGCCAATCCGGACCTGGGCTGGCGCGAGCTCTTTCGCCGCGCCATGGTGATCGGGCGCGACCATATCGCTTCACTGGTTAACACGCTACTCCTGGCCTATGTGGGGGCCTCGCTGCCGCTGTTCCTGTTGCTTGCCGCGCAGAGCCCCTCGCTGGGAGTCACTTTGAACCGCGAGTTCCTTGCCGAGGAGATCGTGCGAACGTTGGTGGGCAGCCTGGTGCTGATTGCGGCTGTGCCGATCACCAGCCTGATCGCCGGCCTGGTCGCCGACTCTCGGCTGGCGCTCAACGAACTCCAAACGCCGCCCGAATCGTCAGATCAAGCAGCCGATGCCGTCCAGTCCGACGTGGCGAGCTCGCAAAGCTGAGTGTGATTGCGAAGGGACCTCCGCCCGGAGCCAAGCCCCTGTTCATCAGCAAAATCCGATGGAGGCACGCCACACGATGAACTCCGGCCCAAGTCCAGCGGCATCAGCCGCCGCGAATCATCTGAATATCATTGATATGTCCGACGACATGCCTCGCTTGCATTTCAATAACTTCCCCGACGGTTATTCGCTCTACTTCACCATCCGGCCACTTCACTCGAATGGATTTCTCCCATGCGTCGGGGGTCTGTCGAACCAGTTCTACAATATGCCGGCGATTGGCGCGAAGGAGCGCTAAGGACGGCTCGATACTACGGTCGGCATACTTCCAGCTCTCTGCCCAGTCAATTTGTGGCTTGTCCCAATACCACTGTAGGCTGAATAGACCCTCACTGTTACCGAGAGCCGCTTTGATGCAGATTTTCCAGATATCGTCGCCGTCGGCGAGATGGTGGACAATCTGCCGAATCGTCCAGGAATCGCTGGTCGGGGCCAGGCTCAAATCGGATTCGGTGAGGCCCATGAGCACGGCTTCCAGTTGAGCGGGGCCATCAGCATAGAGGGCAAGAGTTGCAGCGGGATCGAAGGCTTGTTCCGCCATCGCTTATCCTTTCTTTGGGTTGCGGTGTGCGAGCCCGACAGTTTGCGTTACTGGCAGGTGGGCGGGTGTGTATTCTAATACAGAAGCCGGCGGCGACTCCGGCAGCAGCCCCCGTGGGGGCGACGAAGTGATGGCTGCGCTGCGTTGCAGGCGCACCGTCTGTGTGGAAGCGCGGGTCAGGCGTCTTGCGGCAAGTTCCGAGCGCGGATGCCCGCATCCAACTCATAGAGGAGCGTGTCCAACCGACTCTTGCCGGCTTGACGAGCGGGCATCTGGAGCAAGACCGCGCGCGCTTCGGAGGGGGCGTGCACGATTGCCCAGCGGACCTCGCCGTCGGCGACCCTTGGATCGCCATCGTGGTCGAGCTCAAGGGCCAGGGCGGCATAGGCCGCGGGCCCGACGATGTGCTTCGTTTGATGGACATCCGCTAAAGGATGCGTGTAGGCGCTGGCCGCTGCAAGGCCCGCCGCACGAGCAGCGGCGGCTGCCGCGGGATCGCCGATCTCACGCGCAGCAGCGTTCGCCTGCACGGCAAGGGAACGCAACCGGGTCGAGCGCTTGCCCCCGCCTGCGAACTCACGGATGCCTTCAATCGCCGCATGAGGCCGTGAATCCGCACCAGTGCGCGCCTCGAATACAGACAGCGCTCTCTCAGCACAATCCGCAGCCCAGCCTCCAATGGCCCGCAGTGACTCCAGGCTCAGCGTGAAATATCTGGACTCATGACCGGTCATTGTTCCCCAAGCAGAGCGGTCTTGCGGGGCTATGTGCATCGGGTGCTGCTATGGCAAAACTCTGACATGCGTGATCAAGTACTCCATGTAGCGCGATTTTACCTGCCGGCTGGCCATGGCTTGCTTGATCGGCGGCAGCTGCAAGACCACGCCCAATACCGCGGCCAGGGCGCGATGATTCCACAGCGCGCGGTTGTCGAAAATCAGATTTTGCAGGTCGCCGCGCTCGATCGCCATCACCACGGTGCGGTGAAGGGAGTTGAGGGGCGTGATGACTCGCGTCGGGCGTGAGCGCAAGGCCAGACTTTTGCGGGAACAGGTGCGCACGCACACGCCACAGCCCAGGCAGATGTCTTCATGCACTTTGGCCCTTTTCATCTTTGGCTGGTGTGCATCATTGCTGGAAACCAGCGTCATGGCTTCCACCGGACAGGCAGTGACGCACTTCCCACACCCATTGCATTGGGCTTCATTCACCACGGGGAGGAAATTGGAGGTATGCACCGGGTTGAGCATGCCAAACTTGCGGGCGGCGATCATGGCTTCGCAGCAGCAACCACAACAATTACAGATGAAGTTGACGCTCT
>JALOOE010000426.1 GCA_025454565.1 Anaerolineae bacterium | reverse complement strand
TCGCATCACAACCGGAAAGAGATAGAAGTCGACCAGCGCCAGCCCCATGACCCGGTTGCCGGCCTCCGGCCACAGCCGATCGAACAGGCCGGCATCGGCAGGGTCCGGGATAAATGTGAAGGCGTTGTCAGCCGTGACCTCGATCGGCGCGGTGACGCCCCAGCCGCGCAGCCGCTCGGCCGCGGCCGCCGCTCGGGTGATGATGAGATCCGTCTCGCTGGCCTGGCTGCGCACCAGGCGGCGATTGAGGCCCGACTTGATCTGCCCGGCGTCCACGGCGTAGGCTGCGCAGGGTTTGTCGTACGCGTCCGCCCAGTGCGTGGCCCACAGGTAGGCCCAAAGCAGGGCCGAGGTCCACGTATCCATGTACGTGCTGCCTTCGACCAGAAAGACGAAGTCGCTTTCTCTGACAAACCCGCGCAGCGCGGCAAAGAAAACCGTGGGCATGGGGGCGATGCGCAGATCAGGGCCTTCCTGCACGTAGCGCCGCAGGTTGGCCGGGTTGATCGTGGGAATGGTGATGCGTACCTGGGGACCGAATACCGCGCGCATATCTTCGATATCCGCCAGAAGCAACGCCTCGGCGCCGGTGTTGTTGGCCCCGCTGTAGCCGACCAGAAGTACTTTCGTCACGTCTGTTTTCGGGATTTCCATTTAGCAATCCTCCCCCAGGTAACTGCGCCGAACTGGCTATCACAGCCTACAGTACGTTACGATGCCGCTGCGGGTCGCGCACTAACTTTTTCGCGCCACGGTCGCAAATACCGCGTCGAAGAGCTTGCCGGCCCCCTTCTTGACCACGCCCATCTCCGTCGGATAGTAGTAGTCAGATTCGAACCAGCCCCTTTCTTCGTAGTACCTGTAGTCGCGGTAACTGTCGTCCGTCTCCAGCCGCATCATCGTCCGGCCCATCCGAAAGAAGAACAGATTGACCCACGGTGGCGTCGGATAGGCCGGCCCCTGCAACCGGGCGTAGTAGCGTCTGGCGTGCACCGCAAGGGCCCGGTCGATCTGGTGCTGCTGCTTCTCCGTGATCGGCGCACGCGTCATCAGGCAGCTACCCTTCACCACGTTGAATTGCAGGCCGCCGCCCACGAATCCCAGATAGTCGACCAGCTTACCGCCGCCATAGATGCCCTGGCAGACGATGCTGGTGTAGGTCTTACCGAAGAAACGCGGGCGGTGAAAGGCAAATCCCAACCGGTCGAGGAACACTTTCATAAGGCCGGACACCTGAAACGAATAGTTCGGCGTCGCCAATACAATCCCATCAGACGCCATGATCTTCTCGATGAGTAGATCGCGGTCGTCCTTGAACGGACAGAACTCCTCGCCCTTGTCCATGCACACAAGACAACCCCGGCAGATCCCGATGTCGTATTCGCTCAGGCGGACGATCTCGGTATCGACATCGCCCATCGCCTTCAGATTGTCCAGGAACTGCACGACCGCATGATACGTGTGACCCTTGCGGCCACTTCCAACGATTGCGGTGACCTTCTTCATGTCATCCACCTCCGCAGCGTGATGCATCCGGTGAGCATGGCAGCAAACGGCAGACCGATAGGCAGTGGCCAGAGAGTCCCAGATCCCAAACGACCACATCCAGTCACGTTGCTTTGACGTGAACGCTTTGCACGGACTCTACGGTATCAGCCGACTGGATCATACTCAGGACCCTGTGCGCGACGCTCTGAGCCATCGCGCTGCACCGCGCCGTCCCGCCGTCATCGATGTAGCGATGTACGCCCTCGAGTGTGGAGAAATCGCACTGCGTGAGCTCTCGACACTGGGTGCTGCCGAACTCGACCGTGAACCACTGCGCCAAACGATTACCGAGATTCATGGTCTTGTTGAATGCGTTGACAGCGTCGGCAAACGCATCGCCGCGTACGGCCATCAACCCGATCATGCGCAGGACGCGAAGATGGCTGTTTTCGATCTGGCCGAACATCAGGCCGAGCGCCATGACGCCGGCGGCGAGCGCACTGCAGGTCATCCCGGTGAAAGCTGTCCCGCCCATGAACCCTGAACTGCCGTTAAGCAAATCCTCGCTGACGGGAATCGTGTCCTCCAGGTGATGAAACACCGCGTGCGCGCAATGGAACTTCTGCTTAAGCCAGTGGGCGTAGAGGCGACCGAACGCTTCCCCCTGCGCAGCGGAGATTGCGGCGGTGCAGTCGGCGCCGATGGTCTCTGCGCACAGAACGGGCGCCCGCCGGACGACGCCGATGCAGCGCAGAGGTACACGGGCATTGCCGAGAATCTCGCGACAGGCTGTGGTACCCTGGGAATCCACGAAGCGCTGAAGAAGGTCATGTCCCTTGTAGACGACCACCGGCAGTCCTTGAACCGGCTGCTCCTGACCGTAGCGTAGGCCGAGCAGCACCAACGGCGCGGTCACACCGCCACATTCGCCGCCGGTGTTGCCGATGCCCCCGGGCAGTCCCGCCGTCAGCTTGACGAGCCATCGGGCGTCAGTCTCGGACACATCCAGCATGGCCTGCATGATCGAAGGTGCGCAGTGACCCATGCGCAGTATATTGGCCAAGCCCCGGTTGCGCAGCCTCCGCGCCGTTTCGGCGCTCGTATCCAGCGATGGCGCCAGTGTTCCAGTCGATTGAGAGGGCATGTCCAGAGCTCCTTTCGCAGATCCCGATCGAGTCGATAGTGCTTGCGGCTGTCCTCCAGGAGCTACAATACATCTCGTGCTACCGGCAACTTACGTATGCCGTGCGCAAGCAGGAAAGAGAGCGCCAGCGCCAGCGGCGCCACCCAGAGCCACTTCAGCAGCCCCAACATGGTTATGCCGCCGAGCACGAAGGCCAGCGGCACGATCACGAACGGATGGAAGATGTAGACGGCATAGCTGTCGGCCCCCATGTGGGCGGCCAGCCGGCCCTGACGGTTGAACCGCTCCCGGAACCACACCCCGAGGGCGACCACGATGCCGATGCATAGGAACTGCTCCCATACCGAGTAGAGCAGCGACTGCCAGGTCAGGCCGCCCAGGAACGGCTCGTCGCCGGTCTCCAGCACGCCGCCCGCGACCACGATCACCGGATATGCCACGATCAGCGCTGCTACCACCCAGGCCCCCAGCCTGGCCTGGCTGACCCTTGTGCCCGCGAACCAATCCCGCCGATAGGCCACCAGCCCCACCACGAAGTAGGCGATATATTGCGGGAACTGCGCGAGCTGGAAGTGGAAGGGCTCCAGCCAGTAGCCGACCGGGAAGACGAGACGCACGACGTAGGTGACCAGCCCCACGCCGAGCGCAAACAGGGCCAGCGCCCCGTTGCCGGGGGCCGTCGCGCCCGGCGTCTGGCGCTCTGCCTGGCTGCCGGATGGAGGTGGCGATGCCTGACTGCGGCGCGAAGTTGCCAGGCGCCAAAGCAGGTAGCCGAAGGAGAAGATCAGCAGCGCCTCCACAAACCACATCAAGCCGGGGCCCAGCGAGTCCACCAAGAACGCGAGGGGGGAGACGCCGGGCGGTATGGCCGGCCGGCCGTCCAAGAGGCGCACCAGCAGCACCAGGATCGGGTTGAGCACGGCGAA
>JALOOE010000425.1 GCA_025454565.1 Anaerolineae bacterium | reverse complement strand
CCACCCCAGGCGGACTACGAACAAGATGCTCAACCCGACGCCGAGCAGCAGGTTCGTGATTGCCATGCCCGCGTAAATCCACGGCCGGCGGCTCAGCCGCAGCAGCTCGATCAGAAAGCCCGCCATCGCGTTCGCCGGCGCGGTCCACACCGCGATGCGGATCGTGCTTGCTGTCGTTGCGCTGTTGAACAGCACTTCGGAGATCGTCGGCGCAAAGAGGCTGATGATCGCCGCAAACAGCACCGACAGGCCGACGCGACTGGCGACCGCGGTCGTGACCATGGTCCCGCGATCCTCTTCGCCCGCATTGTCGTAGAAATAGAGCGCGGTGGCAGTGTCCATGCCCAGCGTAGCAGCCAGCGTCAGGAACGCGACGAGGGTGGTTAAGGTGTCAATCTGTCCGTAATCGCCCGGCAGAAAGACGCGCGTGTAGATGGGCACCAGCAGCAGGCCCACCAGGCTGCGGGTGGCGCTGACGAGCCCGTAGACGGACGTGTCCTTGACCAGGGTGCGCAGGCGGATCATGGGATTGCGGATCGCGGATTGCGGGTTGCGGACTGATCGGGTTGTGCCGATGGATCAGTGAGCAGCCGGCGATAGACGTCGAGCAGCACCTGCTCTTGCGCCTCCCAATTGTAGACCTGCGCCGCGGCCAGCGCGCCTGCGCGCTGACTGCGGTATAGTCCCGGATCGTCCAGTAGGCGATTCAGCGCAGCGGCGATGGAGGCCGGCGAGCCGGGATCGCACGGCAGACCACAGCCATATTGTTCGCAGATGGCCTGCACGGGCGGCATGTCGCCGTAGACCACGGGTAGCCCGACGGCCATGTACTCGAAGAGCTTGTTCGGCGACGCGTAGCGGAATAGCCCGCGCAGTTGGAGCGGGATCACGCCGATGTTCGCGCCCGCCAGATAGGCGGCGACCTCGGCGGGCGGCACCGCGGGCAGCACGAACGCGCGGCCGGCGAGCTCGGGTGCTGCGGCGAGAGCGCGTAAGGGCTCGAACTGGGGGAGAGTACCCACATTGCCCATCAGCACGACCACGCCGCGGTGAAGCAGCGCCGCGCTGCGGAGCAGATTCTCCAGACCGGGGCCATCCCCGCGATCGAGCGCAAACATGCCGCTGCACATCACGATCGGCGTCTCGGGTGGTACGCCGATCCGCGCCGCTAACGCGTCGCGCCGCTCGTCCATGACCGGGGTCAGCGGCGGGCAGTTCATCACCACGGTCGGCCGAGGGATGCTGTAATGCGCGGCCTGCAAATCGGCCAACACGTCGTTGACGGTGATCACCGCGTCCGTCTTGTGGCGGATGATCCACTCGAAGAGCGACTGCCAGCTCCAACCGCTGATCATGGCCGGGATCGTCATCCACGAGAACGGGTAGTAGTGCCACATTTCCGAGAAGGAGAGGAAGCCCACCTCGTGCGCGTCATAGATCAGCTTCGCGCCGGGCACGCGGCGAGCGGCCAGCCAGGCTGGAACGGTCGCATCCCCGTCGTGTGCGTGGTAGACTGCCGCGCCGACCTGCTGCGCGACTTGGGCCATGCGCCACATGGCGCGCGGAAACAGGTTGACGTAACGTTCGGCACGCGTCCTGGCCCGTTCTACCGGCACGCGGATGATCTCGAAGCCGTCGCGAGTCTCGCGTTCGAGCGGGCCGTAGGTGTTGGCAGCCACCACGGTCACTTGGTAGCCAGCGCGTGCGACCGACCCCGCCTCCTTCAGGACGCGGTAGTCAGTCCGGCAGTCGTTGCGTACCAACATGCATACCCGCTCGCCGCTCATCCCTCCGCTCCGCGACCCGCGCCGTGCCACACCCGTAGCCACATTGCCAGGTTGATCCAACGCCACACCAGCCGCACGTCTTCGCCGCCGGCCGGCCACGCGGCCAGGCGACGCCTCACCTCCGCCACATTAAGGTAGTCGCGGCAAAGTGCGTCGTCGAAGAAGTCCGGCTCTTCCGCCAGGAGGCGCTGCGTCCACGCGACCTCCGGGGTCTCGAAGCCCACTTTGTCCTTGCGCCAGATGATCTCCGGCGGCACGAGGGGCGCCATCGCCTCGCGCAAAATCCACTTCGACCAGCCGGCGTGGATGCGCCACGGCGCGGCCTCGGCGAAGGAGGTCTGCACGAAGCGGTAGTCGAGGAACGGGACGCGTGACTCGATGCTGAACGCCATCGAGTTGCGATCCTCGTAGCGCAACAGATGCGGCAGGCTGGATTCCTCGATCATGTCGGTCAGGTGCTCGTCCAGGGTGTGCTGCTCGACATCGCGCCACCATCGCGCGCGCGCGGCGCCGTGCGCCGCGGCAAAGTCGGGATTGAGCGCGGCCGTGTCGATAGCAGCGCCGCGACGCCGGCGGCGCCGGCCATCGATCCATGAGCCGCGCACCTGCCGCGATAACGCACGCGCCATCAGCCCGGCGGCGCTCCGGCCGGTCTGCGCCTGGAGGTCGCGCGCCTCTTGCCACGCCCGGCCGAGCTGTCCGCGATGCACGAGGTCTTCCAGGAACAGGACGTAAGGCAGGTAGCCGCCCAACTGTTCGTCGGCGCCCTGGCCGTCGAGCAGCACCGTGATGCCGCGCGCGTGGGCCAGCCGCATGACGCACCATTGGGCGAAAATGCTGGTCGAGAGGAATGGCTCGTCTTGATGCCAGACCAGCCGGGCCAGATCGCCCCGCAGCGACTCCCATGTCGGCACAACGAAATTGCCCTCGGCGCCGGTGGCTTGCAACACTCGCTCGATATGCGGGCGCTCGTTGTAGTGTCCTTCCGTGTCGTACACGGCGCTGAACGTCTTCTGCCGCTCGCCGATCTGCTCAACTGCGACACCCTCCTGGGCGATGAGCCGGTTGATCGTGCAGACGATGGACGACGAATCCACGCCGCCGCTCAGACAGGTACCCACCGCCACGTCGGAGCGCAACCGCAGCCGCACCGCGTCGATGAACAGCTCCCGGTAGCGCGTAGCCACCGCGGCCGGATCTGCATCGGCGGCATCATGGGCTGACGACAAAGCCCAGAAGCGCTGTTCGGTCAAAGCCTCCCGGCGAACCATCAGCCATCGCCCCGGCGGCAGCGAGCGCACGCCGTCGAAGAAGGTCTGGCCGCCCTGAGAACTGGGCAGCAGCGCGCCGGCCAGATAATCGTAGAGCGCCGCCGCGCTCGGCTTGAGCACCAGCCCGTGCCGGCCCACCAGCGCCTTGATCTCCGAGGCGAAGCGGAATGCGCTGCCGGCGGCCGCGTAGTAGAGCGGCTTGACGCCGAAGCGGTCGCGAGCCAGGAACAGGCTGCGCTCGACGCGATCCCAGATCGCCAGCGCCCACATGCCGTTGAAGCGCGCCAGGCAATCCGACCCCCACTGTGCATAGGCCGCCAGGATCACTTCGCTATCGGAGCCGCTGCGGAAGCCATGCCCGAATCCTCGCAACTCCTCGCGCAGCTCCAGGTAATTATATACCTCGCCATTGAAGATCAGCCAGAAGCGGCCATCGGGGCTGGACATGGGTTGATGACCGGCTGGGGATAGATCCAGGATGGCGAGCCGCCGGAAGCCGAACGCGAGA
>JALOOE010000424.1 GCA_025454565.1 Anaerolineae bacterium | reverse complement strand
GGCCGGTCGTGCACCAGGAAGAGATCGGCAATATGACCGAGCCGCTGCAGCGCCTCGACCTCGTCGGTGCAGATCGGCTCGTCGCTCAGGTTGCCGCTGGTGGCGACGACCGGGAAGCCCGTCTCGCGCAACAGCAGATGATGCAGCGGCGTGTAGGGCAGCATGACGCCGAGATACGGGTTATCGGGGGCGACTTCACCGCTGACAATGGACGATGGACGATGGACGACCGATAACGGCTCTTCGTGTTCCGGCCCCTGACTCCCGACTCCTGACTCCTGACCCCTGATCCCTGACTCCTGACCCCTGACTCCTGACCCCTGACCCCTGATCCCCGGTCTCTTTTCCAGCAACACGATCGGCGCTTCCGGCGAAGTCAGCAGCGCCTCGGCCGCGGACGGGACAACGCAGAACGAGCGCACCTGATCGAGATCGCAGGCCATGATGGCGAATGGCTTGGCGCGGCGCGGCTTGCTCTCGCGCAGCCGCCGAATGGCCGCATCGTTGCCAGCGTCGGCCATCAGAAGGAAGCCACCCAACCCCTTGACCGCGACGATCTGGCCGAGGCGGAGCGCCTCGACCGCGGCTTTCAAAGCCGCATCGCCGGATGCCACTGCGGCCTGCCCGTCTGTTCTGCCTTCTGCCTTCTGCCTTCTGCCTTCGTAAAGCATCAGCCGCGGCCCACAGACGGGACATGCATTCGGCTGCGCATGGAACCGCCGATCGAGTGGGTTCTCGTATTCGGCACGGCAGTCGGGGCAGAGCGTGAACCGGCGCATGGTCGTGTTAGGCCGGTCGTAGGGCAGCGCCTCGATGATGGTGAACCGCGGCCCGCAATTGGTGCAATTGGTGAAGGGGTAACGGTGTCGCCGGTCTGCCGGATCGAACACCTCAGCCAGGCAATCGGGGCAGGTGGCAAGGTCGGGCAGGACGAGCACCGTCTTCGCGCCGGTGTTGTCGCTGTGGCGGATCTCGAAGCGCTCAAATCCGATCGGCTCCAGCCAGGCGAACTCGATCGACTGGACGATGGCGCGGGGAGGGAGCTCGGCGGGCAGGCGTTCGAGGAAACGGCGCAGGATCGCGTCGGGGCCCTCGACCTCGATGAAAACGCCCTGCGTGTCGTTGATGATCCAACCGGTCAGCGCCAGGTCGGTCGCCAGGCGGTAGACGAACGGCCGGAAGCCGACGCCCTGCACTGCTCCGTGGATCTCGACGCGCAGGCGGCGCAGGTTCCAGGTCGAAGGTTGAAGGTTCACCGGCCCTCCTTCAACCTTCACCTTTCAACCTTGCACTCAGCAACCAGCCACGCCACCCAGTCATCCATGCCCGCGCCCGTCTTGCACGAAACGATGAACAGCGGCGCGCCGGGGTTGACCATCTGCACACCGCGGCGGAAGAGGTCCAGGTCGAAGTCGAAGACCGGCGCCACGTCAGCCTTATTCAGCAGCACAACATCCGCCGCCGCAAACATGCCGGGATACTTGTACGGCTTGTCGTGACCCTCCGGTGTGCTGGCAACCACCAGCGCCAGGTCGGCGCCCAGGTCGAATTCGGCCGGGCACACCAGGTTGCCGACGTTCTCGATGAAGAGCAGATCGATATCCGGCAGCGGCAGCTCGCCGAGGCTGGCGCGGATCATCGGCGCGTCGAGGTGGCAATTGCCGCCGGTGTTGATCTGGACGACGGGGATGCCGCGGGCGGCGACCGTGTCGGCGTCGATGCGTGAGGCCAGGTCGCCTTCGACGACCCCGGGCCGCACGTCCTGCGGCAGGCGTGCTGCGGTTGCCAGGATCAGGCTCGTCTTGCCCGCGCCGGGCGAAGCCATCAGGTTGACCACGAATGTTCGCGTCGCGGCAAATGTGTCACGGTTTTCCCGCGCGATCCGGTCGTTGGCGCTTAAAATATCGCGTACAACGGGCACTCTCATGATTCGGCTACCTCAATACTCTCCACTCGAAATTCTCGCCCGCCCGTCACCTGCAATCTGGCGCCGCCACACTGCGGACAGACCGGCGAAAGCGGCGCGCTTGCCTCGAACTTGCCGCCGCAATCCCAGCAACCTACGATAGCCGGCTCGCGTCGGAAGCGCAGCGCTGCATTTTCAGCCAAGGTATCGCGGCTCAGAAAGTCGAAATAGAACTGGATCGAGTCGTCAACCATGCCGCTCAGCTCGCCGATGACCAGATCGATCGCGATGATGCGCCGGGCACCGGCCTTGTTGGCGGCGTCCAGCGTCACATCGAGGATGCCTTGTGTTACGGCGAGTTCATGCACGGTGATGATCACAGTGCGATGAAGCGCATGCGAGAGCGTTCGTCATTCGTCCTTCCCGACGATCACCTGAACGCGATGCCTGAATCGCACCTTCTTGTACTACAACCTGCGCCGATCCGTCAAGCCGCGACGCTGCTACCGATCAGAGGCTTGATGCTTCCGTCTCCAGAACACTGCGCCTCGCTATGGGCTTGTCAAAGTATAACTTCCTGCTCTGGCCGGTCTCCGACCGAGCCAGAACGGGAACTTGTTTCTTGACACGCCCTATGCGCCGCCCGGCTCCATGTGGATGATCACGCGGCCCAGACCGGGATTTCCTTCGCGATAAGTGACCGTGTTTCAGATCATGCTCACCCGGCGTCAGCGTGGAAACCGGCCATCACATCGGCGACAGCTTGCCACCGACCAGCCCGGCGTAGAAGGTGCGGACACCGGCCTGGACGAAGTCCACCGTCACCTTGATGTCGCCGGCTTCCGGTTCCACCGCAGTCACCAGTCCGGGGCCGAAACGCTCGTGGTAGACCTCCATGCCGATCTCGAACTTCGGAGCAGGACGCGCCGGCTTGGTGGGAGGGGCCGTCGCGGTCGATCCCACCACATCTCGGCGTAGATATTGAGTTTCTCCGGCACGGTCAGCTTCGTCGTGAACTCGCCGGCGCGGCGGCGAGCCTGGCTGAGCATCGGCATCAGCTTCTGCTTTTGCGCATGAGGCGTGGCCGTGCTGTGCGCCAGTTGCGAGGAGGCGCGCGCCAGCCCCGTCTCGATGTTGCGCAGCGCCGTGCGCGGATCGCCGTCGGGGTCGATGCTGATCAGTATCACGCCGTGCGCCCGGCACACTGCCGCCCGCGCCTCTTCGCGAGATTCCTCAGCCATGACCTCGTCGTCGCTCTTGCGCTGCTTGCGCGCCGTGCCCTCCAGACCGACGAATCTCACCGCGGTCGAGAGATCCGGGAAGAAATAGTCCAGCTTCAGCCGCCGGTTCGTGTCGGGGTTGACCAGCCAGTCGGGCGTCAGACCATACTCGGGCTCGAAGCCGTCGAAAATGCGGGCCAGCACCTCGCGCCAGCCGTTGACCAGGTTCGCTTGCATGTTGCCTCAGGGAGAGGATAGGTGTGTCCGAACGCCAGAACGTCGTCCGTCCCTGAGTATACCACAGTGTATCGTGCGTGCCGGGATCAGGGTGTCAGGGGATGAAATCTCCCGGATCGTCCCGACCGATCTAGTCGAGGATCGCGCCCTGTCTGACGAGCAGCTCCCGCAGCGCGGTGGTATTCACCGCGCGCGGCGATACCTCCTCGTGCATCGAGAGCACGGCGGCCGTGCCGGCAGCCTGCCCAAACGCCATGCAGGTGGGCGACACGCGCACCGAGCCTTGCGCCTCGTGCGTGGTCGAGATCGAGCGCCCCGCCACCAGTAGCTGTTCCACGTTCAGCGGTACCAGGCAGCGATAGGGGATTTCGTACACTTCGCCACGATAGCCGAAAGAGTCGAACTCCGCTTCGTCCTTTTGGACCGCATGAATGTCGATGGGATATGCGGAGCGGGCGATGGCGTCCGGGAAGCGGCGCTGGCTCAGGATGTCGGCGGCCGTCAGCACATATTCGCCCACGATGCGCCGCGACTCGCGTACGCCGATGCGGAAGCCCACCGCGCCCAGCCGGCAGTTGGCGAAGCCCGGCACCTCTTTCCTGAAAAATTCGTACAACCCAAAGACCTGCTCGCGCGCAGTGTTCTCCGCCTCGCTCAGCTCCCACGGGTCCAGCGGATTGACATGACTGACCCGCGTGGAATTGACACTGACCTCATCCTCGTAGATGGTGTTGAAGAAGAGGATGTCGCGGCGCTCGGTGATGATCTTACCCTCGTCGAGGTACTTCTTGAGCTTGTCGGCAAAGCCGTAATTCTTATTCAATGCCTGGTTCAGATAATTCTTGATCTGGCGGTCGTCAAGCACCACCTCCGGCAGGTGTTCGGCCGAGTAGGCGCGCAGCGCGGCGTTGTCTACGTGCGTCAGCTTGAACATCAGCGTGAGCGGCTGCACCAGACCATCGCCCGCGCGGCCCATTTCAGTCGGCGCGCCCGCCAGGTACGCGACGTCGGCATCCCCAGAGCAGTCGATCACAACGTCCGCGTAAAGTTGTGATACCCCACCCTTGTTGGTGATCTGGATGCCCTTGAGGGTGTCCTCCTCCTTCACCACATCGGAGATGAACGTGTTGTAGAGGATGCGGGCGCCGGCCTCGCGCACCATGCGCTGCGAAACCAGCTTGAGCGCCTCTGCCTCAAACGGCGTGATCGTCGGGCAATAGTCGGAGGTGTCCAGGATATGGCCCACCGAGCCGCCGACCGCAATCAGCCGGTCCACCACCTCCTGGGCCAGCCCGCCCACCACTTGCTGCGAGGGGGAGTGGAAGGTCATCATCGGGCCGACCAGGTTGTTGGCCATCGTGCCGCCCAGGCTGGCGTCGCGCTCGACCAGCAGCGTCTTGGCGCCGAGGCGCGCAGCCGCGGTGGCTGCACACACGCCCGACATGCCGCCGCCGCAGACAATCACATTCCAATGCGTCAGGTTATCTCCGACATCCTGCTGTGTGGGACGTATTCCGGTCACCATCGTGTCCTTCCTGGTTTCTCACCCACGCGCCTCGAGTGCCACGCGCACCATGGCGCGCATCGGTCGTGATTATATGAGGTCTCGCTGGAATGTGAAAACAGGCGGCCATGCCAGCGCTTGCGATATCGCATTTTCTGGACGCGGGCAAACGCGGGTATAATCGGCGCATCATGGTTGACACGACCTTCACCCCCGTCGAAAACGCGTGGGACGCCTACGTCGCCGGACATCCGAGCGGCCACATCCTGCAAACCAGCCGGTGGGCCCGGCTGAAATCCGCATTCGGTTGGGGCTCGCTCTACGTGCCTTTCCGCGCCGGCCCCGCGTTGAAGGAGCCGCTGCTCGGCGGCGCGAGCGTGCTTCTGCGGCGGCTGCCGTGGGGCGGCACGCTGGCCTACGTGCCGCGCGGGCCGGTGGTGGACTGGGACAACCCCGAATACGTCAGCGCGCTGTTCGTGGTGCTGCGCGAGACGTGCTTGAAACGGCGCATCGGCATCCTCAAGATCGAGCCGGAGCTGCCCGACACGCCGGAGGTGGCGGCGACATTGCTTGCCGCCGGCTTCCAGCGCAGCGCGCAGCGCGTCCAGCCGCTCAGCACCATCCACATCGACCTCACCGGCGACGACGAGGCCATCCTCGCGCGCATGAAACAAAAGTGGCGCTACAACATTCGCCTGGCCGAGCGCAAAGGCGTCACCGTGCGCGCCGGCACAGCGGCCGATCTGCCGGCGATCCAGGCGCTGATGGATGCCACCGGCGCACGCGACGGCTTCGGCGTGCACAACGCCGCCTACCACGCCGCCGCCACCGCTCTCTTCGCCTCTTCGTCTTTGGTCGTTGGTCTTTCGTCGGGTTCAGCCCAAATGACCTGGCTGCTCGCCGAGCACGAAGAGCGGCTGCTGGCTGCGATCGCCGTCTTCGCACTGGGGAAGCTGGCCTGGTATATGTGGGGCGCATCGAGCGACGAAGATCGCAACCTGATGCCGAACCACGCGGCGCAGTGGGCCGCGATGCGTTGGGCCAGGGCGCGCGGCTGCACCGGTTACGATCTGTGGGGCATCCCCGATGAAGTGGGCGCTACCCCCGACGCCTATCTGGAGCCGGAGAGTTGGGGGCAAGGCGGTCTGTGGGGCGTCTATCGCTTCAAGCAGGGTTTCGGCGGCCGCGTCGTCCGCTACACCGGCGCGTGGGATATGCCGTTATCGCGCATCGACTACGCGCTGTATCGGCTTGCGCTGCGCGTTCGCACGTTAGAACGTTGACACGTTAGAACGTGAAACGTGAAACGTAAAACGTGCTGATGTGCAACGTGGGAGCCGCTAACGCGAAACGAGGAAGCAGTCGTGGAAATCCGGCAGATCACTGACGCGCGAACGTGGGATGCTTTGCTCCGCTCGTTGCCAGCGCCACACATCCTGCAGAGCTGGGCCTGGGGCGAGCTGAAGGCGCAGACCGGCTGGCAGGCGCAGCGGTTGGTCTGGCAGGATGCCGCCCCGCTCGCGGCGGCGTCGCTCCTCGTCCGCCGCCTGAACCGCCGCGTGCC
>JALOOE010000423.1 GCA_025454565.1 Anaerolineae bacterium | reverse complement strand
CGCAGCCGGCCTCGTGGATGGTCTGAGCTGGACCGAGATCCTGGCGGGTCTGCAACAGCAACGCGGCCAGTTACGGCTGATGGTGGTGCCGGGTCTGCGTGATACGATGATCATTGACGACACGTACAATGCCAGCCCGGTCTCGATGCTGGCGGCTCTCAACCTGCTGGATGAGATCGTCAACGATTCCCACAGGGCAGTCGTCGTGCTGGGCGAGATGCTGGAACTGGGGTCCTACGAGGAGGAAGGGCATCGTCTGGTCGGTGGAAGGGCGGCTCAGGTGGCGGCCAAGCTGGTGACGGTGGGCAGCCGAGCGCGCTGGATCGCCGCCGAGGCGCTCGCCGCCGGCATGAAGTCCAATGACGTCCATCCGGCAGCGAACAATAACGACGCGCTCGCCGTCCTGCTCGGGCTGATCCAGCCCGGCGACATCGTGCTCGTCAAGGGCTCGCGCGGGCTGGCGATGGAGTCGATCGTAGATGCGCTGGCCGAGACGGCCGAAAGCAAGAGCTGAGCCATCATGCCGCAACAACAGCCCGACGCTTTCGCACTGGCACTGGCTACCGTCTCGTTCCTGCTGACGGTGGTTTGGGGTCAGCCGCTGATCAACGAACTGAAGCGTCGCGGCATCGGCAAGAAGATCCACATCGAGGAGCCGGGCGGTCATCAGGTCAAGACCGGCACGCCGACTATGGGCGGCATCTTGTTCCTGGTGCCGGTCTTCATCATCACCCTGGTGCTGAATCTAGCCAACTTCCTGAGTGGCTTCGACTGGGGCAAGCAAATCTTGCAGCTCTTCAACTTCGCTGAGGGGAGTTCGCTGATCGGTAAGTCGATCCTGTTCCCGCTGCTGGTCATGGCGGCCTTCGGCTACCTGGGCGCCCGCGACGATCTCGCCGGCATCCGCGGCAAGCGTAACGACGGCCAGGGCATGATCGCCCGGGTCAAGGCTTCCTATCAGACGATCCTGGCGCTGATCGTGGCGATTGGGCTCTATTCCGTGCTGGACATTCACAGCGTTGCGATTCCGGGCATCAAGGAGAAGATCGATCTCGGCGTGATTTACATCCCGATCGCCGCCTTCATCATCGTGAGCATGACCAACGCGGTCAACCTCACCGATGGGCTGGATGGACTGGCGGGCGCCACATCGGCTGTGGCGTTCACGGTGTACGGGGTGATCGCGCAAATGCAGGGCCAATACCCGCTGATGTCGTTCTGTTTCGTGATGGCCGGCGCGTTGTTCGCCTTCCTGTGGTACAACGCCTACCCGGCTCAGCTTTTCATGGGCGATCTGGGCGCGTTGGCCCTGGGCGCGACGCTGGCAGTGGTGGCGCTGATGACCGGGCAATGGCTGTTGTTGCCGATTGTCGGCGTGGTCTTTGTGGCAGAGACGCTCTCCGTCAGCCTGCAGGTCGGCTATTTCAAGTGGACCAAGCGGCGCACGGGCACGGGCAAACGCATCTTCAAGATGACGCCGCTGCACTATCATTTTGAGCTGTTGGGTTGGTCCGAGACGCATGTGATGTTTCGGTTCTTCATCATCAGCATCCTGGCGGGGATGCTGGGCATTGCGCTGGCGCTCCTATGATGCATGACGGCACTCGCATGGCTGAGATCACGCAGTATTCCGGCATCTTGCCGCCTGCCGGGCAGGCCGCAGTGGCGCCATCCGGCGGCGCCGAGAGCTTGATCCAATGGGCGCTGGCCCCATTGCAGGTCGAACTGAATGCCGCTTTGAGGCGCCGAGACCAGGAATGCGCGCTGCGCATCGCGTATGACGCGCTGGGCAGGGTGGCGGATGGGCTGGCAGCGATGCGCGGCGATACCGTCCTGCCGGGCCAAGTGCGCGTCCATGCGCTGCTCGTGCAACTGCTGCCGTTGCCGCCGGAATCGCGGTTCGACGGCACGCTCAGCGAGACCGGCACACAGGTGGAGATTAACTATCGTAATTGGGCGGTCGCTCATGAAGAAGCTGCGCTCTGGGCGCAACGACTGACGCAGCAATATCAGTCGTTTTGGCCCGGCGCGTGGGTTGTCATGCCAGGCTGGGATCGATCACAGTGATGCAACGTTTCAGGTCGAACGGGCAAGCTTCCGGTGGCCCAAGAGGGTATGCCGGGCAGCGCGTTGTCATCCTCGGGGCAGCCCGCCAGGGGATGGCATTGGCTCGCTTCTTCCTGACCGAGGGTGCTTACGTCACCGTCAGCGACATGCGGTCGGCCGAGCAGTTGAGCGCCGTGTGCGCCGAGCTGCAAGCTTTTGCTGCCGAAGCCCCCGCGGCGGGCGCGCAGTCGTCGCGACTGAAATTCGCGTTGGACGGCCACCCGGTGAGCCTACTGGATGACGCCGACCTGTTGTGTCTGAGCGGCGGCGTGTCACCTGCGATTCCCATCGTGCAAGCCGCCATCACCCGCGGTATCCGGCTGAGTAACGACGGCCAACTGACGCTTTGCTATTGCCCGGCGCCAATCATCGGCATCACCGGGTCGGCGGGCAAGACCACGACGACCACGCTGGTCGGGTTGATGCTTGGGGCGGCTGGTTTCACGGTGCACGTGGGCGGCAACATCGGTACACCGCTGCTCGACAAATTGGCGCAGATCGGGCCGGGCGACAAAGTCGTGATGGAGTTTTCGAGCTTCCAGGCGGAGCTTTTCTCCCGCTCGCCGGCCATCGCGGCGCTCTTGAACATCACGCCGAATCACCTGGATCGCCACCCGTCGATGAGCCACTACGCCGCGGCGAAGGCCAACATCCTGCGCTTCCAGGACTCGGGCGATACCTGCGTTTTGAGCGCCGACGACAACTACACCGGCCAGTGGTTGCGCGATGGCCGCTGCCAGATTCCGGCAGGCGAGGGCCAGGCGGCGGTCTACTTCCCGCTTCAGGGCACGCGGCTCGGCTTCAGTTTGAGCAGCGAGGTGCCGGCGGGCGCGTTCCTGGCAGGTGATCGGTTGATCTGGCGGCGACCGGGCGTAGGCGATGTTGAGATTTGCCGGGCAGACGAGGTGCGGCTGCGGGGTCACCACAACCTGGCGAACATCCTGGCAGCGAGCGGCCTGGCCGGCGCGGCCGGGGCCGCTGTCGCAGCCATGCGCCGCGTCGCCACCACCTTTGCCGGGGTCGAGCATCGGCTGGAGATCGTGCGCGAGCGCAATGGGGTGACCTGGGTCAACGATTCGATCGCGACCGCCCCGGAGCGCACCATGGCGGCGCTGCGGTCGTTCACCGAGCCTATCGTGTTGTTAGCCGGCGGCCGTGACAAGCACCTCCCCTGGGAGGAGTGCGCCGCGGTCATCCAGGAGCAGGCGCGATGTGTGGTCCTGTTCGGTGAGGCGGCCGGGCTGATCGAGAATGCGCTGCTGCAGCACGCGCAGGAGACGGGTGGCCAGCCGGTGCAGATCATGCGCTGCGGCGACCTGCCGGGTGCGGTGGCTGCGGCCGCACGCGTCGCCCAACCGGGTGAAGTGGCCTTATTGGCGCCCGGTGGCACCAGCTTCGATGCTTACGTCGATTTCGCAGCCCGGGGCCAGCACTTTCGTGCCCTTGTGGAGGCGCTGCCATGAGCGAGAAGC
>JALOOE010000422.1 GCA_025454565.1 Anaerolineae bacterium | reverse complement strand
CGGTCGGCGTCGCGCGCTCAATGAGAGCGCAAACCGCCTCGCGCGGCGGAAAGATCTCCGGCTCCACCGGGATGCGCACCAGCGCCGGATCATATGCGATGCAATGCTGGGCCAGCGCCCGCTGATAGCCCTGCAGCCGTTGCGTTTCACCGATCAACGATTGATGGTTCAGGAACAGCCCGATACGCTGGTGACCCAACTCAATCAGAGCCTGCGTGAGACGAAAACTATCTAGTTCGAAGTTCGGGATGACGCGTGGTAACGTGGTGCCGCTGCGGTGTCGGCCGATGACGATGGCGGGCAGCATAGCCTCGGTTAGTTGTGTGGCGCCTTCGGGGTTGATGCGGCTGCCGGTCAGCACTAAACCGTCTATCATCCGCTGCCGGGCCAGGGTCCGATAAAACTCCCCGTCAACCAACTTCTGACGATTGCCGAAAAGCATTAGATCATAGCCGCACTGATCGGCCGCGACGCCGACACCCCGGAGGATTTCGAGGAAGTAGAGTTCGGAGACACCGTGCTCGCTCGCCATGCCAGCGATCGCTAGTCCGAGAACACCGCTATGCTGTCTTCGCAGGCGCCGCGCTGAGACATTCGGCTCGTAGCCGAGTTGCTGCATGGCGGCTACCACTTTGCCGCGCGTCTCCTCGGTCACCGGTCGTGGGCCGTCGTTGATGACGTACGATACGGTGGCGACGGAGACGTGCGCAGCCTTGGCGACATCGGTGATAGTGATGGAAGGCATAGGTATCGATGCCGAAACGTTTAGACGAATCGTTTAGATAATACCCCAGGTCAATCAAGTCTGTCAAATCGCGGTTTCGCGTGTCGACAAGCCGCCGTTGCACGCGGAGAGACGGTGGAGAGCAGATCCCACCGGGGCAGGCACGGAGGCCCTGCCCCGCCCCATCAATTCATCGTTGGCCGCCTACGACCATGCGCATACTGAAACGCGTTGCGCCGGCCGGCAAGCGCACAGCCATACGGGTCAAGAGCCCCTCTCGCTCGTTGGTCCGGCATTCTTCCGCCAGGTTGGCGGCTGTGAAGACCGCAGCCGCCGGCTCCTCGATGACCATGACGAGGGTCGAACGCTCGCCGATGACACGCGCCGTCCCACCTTCGATCTGCACCGGCAGCCAGGTCACGAATGCTTCCTCGATGGCGAGCGCCGCGCTGTCGAACTCGAACGTGTCTTCCAGCGAAGCGTCTCCGGTCTTGGGGTTCAGGCGCAGCGTGCGCCGCGCCAGGATCAGGTCCGGGATGTCGTAAGCGTGATGGAAGTCGATGACCGCTGATTTTTCGTCGGAACCGGTCTCGCACGCGATCACCGTACCGTGATACCGTTGGCGGCCGCCGAACTCCGGCCCAGGCGACTGGAGCTGCCCACCGATGGTCGGCACGCCATGTCCGAACGAGTTGCAGAAGATGTTCTCGTAGCGCGGCAGGCGGAAGTACTCCTTGCTATACTTGCCGCGGCCCGGATCGCACAGCAGGCTCTCACCGTCCACATGCAGGATAAAGGTGGCGACGTCCGCATGGCTGTGGTGGCCGTCGTTGTGCCCGGCCTTCGTCGCCAACGCCACGGGCCGGCCATCCGTCGTCTGACCGGTCAGCCGGATCACGCCGCTATCGGGTAGGGTGGCGTCCTGGCGGGCGGCCGCAGGGAAGGGCCGGGCGACGCCGTCCCACCAGGCGGCATCGCGCAGCGTGATCGCGAGCTTGGCGGTAGGCACCCCGCGGCCTTCAGGCGCGCGCGGCCCGCTGATCAGCCACCGCAGGTCGTCAACGCCGGTGCGCGCAGCCAATCGTTGGACGACGCCGGGCGACAGCGCGGTCGGTTCTTCCGCGTCGCCGAAGTTGAGGTAACGACCGGGCGAGAGCGCCGCCGCCAACGGGTAGCGGGCGATCTCCCGCAAGCGCGGCGCTGCTAACAGATCGAGCTTGCCGCCCGTCCGCTCGCGCAGCAACTCGGCCACGGTGACATAATACATCAGCCCGTAATTCCAGTAGCCGATCCCCTCGATGGAGCCACCGTCCGCCTCGAAGCCGGTAGCGATGTAGGCCTCGAAGCCCTCCAGCACTTGCTCGATAGCCTCGGCCAGCGTCTGCGAGTCGCGTTCCAGCCGCAGGAACGCCAGGCCGATGGAGCCATTGCACACGCCATTCCAGTTGAGCGCGCCTTTGTACCACCAGTGCTTGCGGCCATAGGCCAGGTACGGCTTGAAGATGCGCCGCGCCACTTCCTGGCGCACGCGCTGGACGACCTCCGGCGCAAGCCGGTCATCCAACAGGTGGATCGTCTCGGCCAGGCTGGCGCCCGTCTCGGCGCAGAAGAGATCGATGGCGTCCGGCTCGCGCGTGAGCGCCGTGTGTGCGCCGAACGGCTTCTGGCGGGGCGAGGGCTTGAGATCCCAGTAATCCGGTCCCTGTTCCTCGTGTGCAGGCAGCACCCACGACGTTTCCTCGCAGATGCTCCAGAGCAGGTCGTGGATCGCGTCGCGCTGCGCGTCGTCGCCGAGCAGCATCTCGAACACGGCGCGCGTGAGCATCGTGCGCTTGGCGAAGTGGGCGCGCTCATAGTTCCGCCGCTCGCCGGTGTGTTCGAACTGGCGGTAGAGCGTGTAGGTCGTCTGCGGGATGGCGTGCAGATCGGGCGCAGCCCGGCGCAGCACATCCAGCACGATGGGCGTCGCAGGCGAGCGCTGCACCGATTCGGCCAGGTCTTCGGTGGCCGCGTTGATCGTCAGCAGTTGTTTGAGTGCGGTCATGTGGTCAAAAAATCCTCGCGTACCGGCGTGAACGCGTCAATCAACACGGTCGGCGCGTAGGTCGTGATATGGTGCTTGACGTTAGACGGCACGTAGTAGCTGCCGCCGGCCTTGAGACGCACTGTCTCTTCACCATCCATCACAAAATCGATTTCGCCTGAGGCGACATAACCGAGCTGCTCGTGGGGATGACTGTGGTGCCACGAGGTCGCGTCAGCCGCGAATGCGAACTGCACCAGCATCATCCCGCCGCCGTAGCTCAAGATGCGGCGTTGTGCGCCGTCCGGAGTCGTGATGACAGGCTCGTTTTCGGCCTGGGCGATCAGTTTCATGCGTTCCTCCTGAATGGGCTTCACGCGCTGGCAATGCCCGCCAGCTTCAGTTCGTCGGCCAGATGGCACGAGACCCAGTGATCGGGCGCTGTCTCGCGCCACGGCGGAACATCGGTCTGGCAGACATCCTTCGCATACTGGCAGCGCGGGTGGAACTTGCAGCCCGGCGGCGGATTGCTCGGGCTGGGCACGTCGCCTGGCAGCAGGATGCGCTGCACCTTATGGTCGGGGTCGGCGCTGGGCACCGCCGAGAGGAGCGCTTCCGTGTATGGATGGCGCGGCGCGGCATAGAGCTTCTCGGCGGCCGCCAATTCCACGATGCTGCCCAGATACATCACGGCGACCCGGTCGCTGATGTGCTCCACGACCGAGAGATCATGCGAGATGAACAGGTAGGTGAGTCCCAGCTCCTTCTGCAAATCGTTCAACAGGTTGAGCACCTGCGCCTGGATCGAGACATCCAGCGCGCTCACCGGCTC
>JALOOE010000421.1 GCA_025454565.1 Anaerolineae bacterium | reverse complement strand
CTTCATCGTCGTGGACGAGCAGGGCATGGTGAGCCTCACCAACGTGTGTAGCGTGGGTGGACTGGGCGGCAACCCGTATCGTGACGGCTCCTTCGCGTACTACATCGGCGAGCCGGTCGTCGTCAATGACTACAAGGGTGTTGGTTCGTTCATCCTGGCGAGCAGCGAGATCGAGGCGGCGCGCGGCTGAACCACACGGTACCTGGGAGAAGACGTGGCAACGATGCAGAGCGCCTCTGGTTCGGGGCCGACCATCGGCGTAATCATGGATCACGTTGCAGGCGAGTCGCGCTCCAGCCTGTGGCCGGGCATCGCCGAGCCGCTTCAGGCGCATGGGGGCAATCTGCTGTGCTTCACCGGCGGCTATCTCCATGACCCCGCCAACTTCACCACGCAAGGCAACATCGTCTACGATTTCATCGATGTCAGCCGTCTCGACGGCCTGATTATCTGGTCCTCCTCGTTATCCAGTTATGTGGGATACGATAGCCTCCGGCGTTTCTGCGATCGCTATCGGCCGCTGCCAATCGTCAGCATCGGCGTGGTGCTGGATGGCATCCCCAGTGTTGTCCTCGACAGCTATCAAGGCATGCGCGAAGCGATGGCGCACCTTATCGGGGTGCATGGCCGCCGCCGCCTGGCGTTCGTCCGCGGCCCCCAGGGTCATCGTGACGCCGATGAACGTTATCGCGCCTATCTCGACGCGCTGCACGAGCACAGCCTGCCCATCGTGCCCGCTCTGGTTTCGCCGACCTACAAATGGTTTGATCCGGGGGGGCGAGACATGATGCACCGGCTGCTTGACGAACGCCGGACAGCTTTTGATGCGGTGGTGTGCGTCAACGACGAGTCGGCCGCGCAGGCAATGGAGGTGCTACAGGCGCGTGGTGTGCGCGTGCCGGAGGATGTGTCTGTTGTCGGCTTCAACGATACGCCCGTGTGCAAAGTGGTTACGCCGCCGCTGACTTCGGTGCCGTGGCGCATGTATGAGCGCGGGCAATACGCATCCAAGATAATGCTGGCGCTGTTGGCCGGGGAATCGGCGCCCGCTCAAGTAAAGGTGCCGGCGCGGCTGACCGTGCGCCAATCATGCGGTTGCCTTGACCCGGCGGTCGCGCAGGCCAGGGTGGAGCCCGTCGAGCAGCCGATCTGGGTGGTTTCTGACGGGCGTGCTTCGGTTCAGGAGACCCTGTCTGCCGGGCGGGCCGGCTGCCTGGCCGCGATCGAACAAACCATCGACGAGAACGAACGGAAATCGGAATGGATCGCGCAGCTCCTCGATGCTTTTCTTGGCGAGTTGAACGGTGGGGCGGCGGGTCGCTTCTTGCCCGCGCTGGAAGAGATCCTGCGCCAGGTCACGCGCGCCGGCGGCGAGATCAGCGTCTGGCAGCGGGTGATTTCGGCATTGCGCAGCCACACCCTTCCCGTGTTGCTCGGTGACCGCGGGGCGCTGATGCGCGCCGAAGATCTCTGGCATCAGGCTCGCGTATTGATCGGGGAGCAGACCCAGCGCGCGCGCGGCTATCGCGGCTGGCTGGCCCAGCAGCACGCCGAGCGTCTGCGGCGGATCAGCCACGTATTGGCCAAGACGACCCGCGTGCCCGACCTGATGCATGTGCTGGCAGAGGAATTGCCGCAGGTGGGTATCAAGCGCTGCTATCTTGCCCTGTACGAAGCCCCGCTCGAATCCACGGAGTGGTGCCATCTGGTGCTGGCGTACGACGAAAATGGGCGTCGCGACTTGCGGTCTGAGGAGCGTCGCGTGCGGGCACAGGATTTGGCGATGGGCGCGCTGCTCCCGCCTGATCAGCCTTTCAGCATGTTGATCCAGCCGCTTCATTTTGGGGATGAGCAGCTTGGCCTGGTGGTGTTCGACCAGCAGCCGGCTGGCGACATCTACACGGTGTTGCAGGAGGAGATTAGCGTCACGCTGAAGGCCGTGATGCTGGCTGAACGTAACGTCGAGCTGTATCAACAGGCTTTGGCGGCTGAGCAGATAGCGCAGGACGGCCGGCGGCTGGCCGAGGAAGCCGACCGCCTCAAGAGCCGCTTCCTTTCGATGGTGAGCCATGAGCTGCGCACGCCGCTCGTGCTGCTCGTCGGCCTGAGCGAGATGATGTTGCGCGAGCGAACCGGCGATCATCGCCCGCCGCTGCCGGAGCCGTACCGCCAGGACCTGGCGCGGATCCACGTCAGCGCGCAGCAACTCGATAGCCTGGTGCGCGACGTGCTGGATCTGACGCGCAGCCAGCGCGGCCAACTCCTCCTGGCGATGGAGCGGCTCGATCTGGCGAAGGTGATCGGGGCAGTCGCACTCGTCGGCGAGCAGATGGCGCGCGACAAGGGGCTGGGTTGGCGCCTGGAGATGCCCGAACCTCTGCCGCCGGTCAGCGGCGATCCGGCGCGCCTCCAACAGGTGATGCTGAATCTCGTGACCAACGCGGTCAAATTCACGGCCAGCGGTGAGATCAAGCTTCGGGCAAAGGTGGAAGATGGGGCGGTGACCGTCCTGGTGACCGATACCGGCCTGGGTGTGCCGGAGGCTGAGCAGGAAGCGATCTTCGATGAGTTCCGCCAATCGGAGCGGACCGCCGCCCGCGGCTACGGCGGGCTGGGGATCGGGCTGGCGCTCTGTCGTGAGATCATCGACCTGCATGGCGGCCAGATCGGCGTGCGTTCTTCGGGCGAGGAACAAAGCGGCGCGACCTTCTTCTTCACCTTGCCGGTCATCCGCGACACTTCCGAGGCACAGCCCGGCCCGCAGCCGGATTCCCAGGCGGTGCTGCTGCTCACGATGCGGGCCGGCAGCGGCGGCCGTCTGGAGACGCATCTGGTCAACGAAGGGTTTCAGGTCGAGCGCGTCTGCATCGACGATGGCCCAGACTGGCAGGCACAGGCGCTGGCGCTCTCGCCGGGAGCCATCGTGCTCGACTGCGCACCCGATTCGGCGCGTGGCTGGGAACTGATCGAGACGCTGAAGCAACACCCGAACACGCGGGACATTCCGGTGCTCTTCTACGCGTTGCCCCTGTCGCCGGAGCAAGACGCCGGCTCGCTCCTGGCGCTGGATCACCTGACCAAGCCGCTGGACGCCGCAACCCTGGCGCGCGCTTTGCAGCGCTATGAGTTGGGCGCCGATCGTCAAGCCGGCATCCGCACGGTTCTGGTTGTGGATGATGACCCGTCAATCCGGGAGATGCACATGCGGGTCGTGCAGACCGCCCTGCCGGATAGCCGCGTGCTTCAGGCATCGAACGGACGCGTCGCGCTGGAGATCATGCAGCATGAGCGGCCGGCGCTGGTGCTGCTCGATCTGATGATGCCGGAGCTGGGCGGGATGGGCGTGCTGGCGGCGATGCAGACGGACGAAAAGCTGCGTAACGTCCCCGTGATCGTCTTGACCGCGGCCACACTGGCCCATGAAGAGATGGCACAGCTCACGCGCGGCGTCGCCGCTGTCCTGCAGAAGGGGATGTTCACCGCCGACGAAACGCTGGCGCAGATCGAGCAGGCATTGGCGCGGGACAAGCGGTTAGGCAGCGAAACGCAGCGCATGGTGCGCCGCGCCATGGCCTACATC
>JALOOE010000420.1:723-4313 GCA_025454565.1 Anaerolineae bacterium | reverse complement strand
GGTGCAGGCCGACTGGGCCATGCAGCGCCCCATCGAGACGATCCTCTCCGGCCCGGCCGCCAGCGCGGTCGGCGCGTGGCATCTGGCGGGCCGCCGCGACGTGTGGGCCGTGGACGTCGGCGGGACGACGACCGATATCGCCCGGCTGCACGACGGCGCGCCGATCCTCAACTCCGAAGGCGCAACCGTGGGCGGCTGGCAGACGATGGTCGAGGCGGTGGATGTGCACACCACGGGTCTGGGCGGCGACAGCTACGTGTGGCTCGACGATGAGCGGAAGTTGCTCATTGGCCCGCGGCGCGTCGTGCCGCTGTCGCTGCTGGCCAGCGAACGACCGGAAGTCGTGGCCGAGCTGCGCCGGGAAGTCGCCATCCCGCCGGCCAAACGTCCGCCCGGTGTCGGCGCATTTGTGGTGGCCGGCCGGCAGGCGGGGGCGCGCCTCGCTGAGGCTGAGGAGGAGACGCTGCGCACCCTGGCCGAGGGGCCGTTGGCATTGGCTGCCCTGGCCGAGCAGCGGCGCTCCGGGGCCCTGGCGCGGCGCCAGATCGAGAGCCTGGAAGCGCGTGGGCTGGCACGGCGCGCGGCTTTCACGCCGACCGATGCCTTGCATGTGCTGGGCCGCTACGTGCGCTGGGATGCCGAGGCGGCGCGCCTCGGGGCTGAGTTGCTGGCGGCGCAGGCCGGTGTGCCGGTCGAGGCTTTCTGCGAGCAGGTCGTGGCCGGTGTGGCGCACATGGCCGCCACAGAGGTGATCCGCAAGGCGTTGGAAGACGAGGTCGGACGTTCGGCATGGCACCAGGAGCCGGGCACGCGAGCCTTCTTGCGGCTGGCGATGGACGGCGCGGACGCAAATGCAGGCGAGCTCGGCTGCGCCCTGACCCTCAAGCGGCCGCTGGTGGCGATCGGCGCGCCGGTCGCGGCATACATGCCGGAAGCCGCTCGGCGGTTGAACACGGAGCTCGTCATCCCGCCGCACGCCGAGGTGGCGAATGCGGTCGGCGCGGTGTCGGGCAGCGTGATGGTGCGCCAGCGCGTCTTGATCAACCCGCTGGCCGATGAAGAGTTATTGCGCGCCCATCTGCCCGACGGGCCAGCAGACTTCGAGAAGCTGGACGACGCGGTGGCGTACGCGCTGCGGGTCGTCCCGGAACTGGTCGAAGCGCAGGCACGCGCCGCGGGCGCCGAGCAGGTGGAGGTGCATTCGATCCGCCAGGATCACTGGGCGCCGACGCGTGGCGGTGGGCTGGATGTGATCTATCTGGGCACGGAGTTGCAGTTCTCGGCGGCCGGGCGACCGCGGGTCACGCGCCGGTAGCGACCGACCCGGCGCGTCCTTCCTGCCAATCACGCTGCTTGCGCGCCTTGAAGCGGGATAAGGGCACGAACTTGGGTGCCGCAGTCCGGTGCGCTGACGATCTCTAAAGTACCGCCCACCTTCATTGCGCGCTCGCGCATCGTGTGCAGTCCCAAGTGACCCGGATAGCTGGCGAGCGGGTCGAAGCCGACACCATCGTCGCACACTTCAAGTGTGAGGCTGTCCAGCCTGCACGCCAGGCGCACGTCGAGCCGCTCAGGGCGCGCGTGTTTGATCGCGTTCTGCAAAGCCTCCTGATTGATCCGATAAAGCGCTTCTTTGACGGGGAGTGGGACATCCGGCTCATCGCACAGGTTCAGCGCCACGTCGACACCGTGACGCGCCTGCATGGCCGCGGTCTGCTTAGTGAGGGCAACCACCAGGCCTTCCATCTCCAGCGATTCGGGCCGCAGCTCAAAGATCAAGGCGCGCATCTCCATGAGTCCGCCGTGAGCCAGCGAAAGCACATAGTTCAGCGCGTCGAGCACCTTGGCTCGGTCTATGTCGAACAGCGTGAGCGCCGTATTCGCCCCCAATGAGATGCCATAGAACGCCTGCGACACTGAATCGTGCAGCTCGCGGGCCAGGCGCTGCCGCTCTTCCAGGGCTGCTCGTTCCTGCAGGCCCAGGGTCAACTCCGTTTGCGCTTGACGCAACCTCTCTTCTGAACGTTTGCGCTCAGTGATATCCTCGATGATGTTGGCAAATCGGCGCCCCCCTGCCGGGAAGGTGATAACGCGCTGATGACGGCCGACTGCTCTTGCGTAGGTTTCGAATTCGAAAGCGGTTTGCGTGACCACCACTGCCGAGAAGCGAGGTAGATACTCGGGTATCGCTGCGGGGAAAAGCTCGCTGATGCGCCGGCCAATAATCTGGTCGCCGGCGATGCCGGTATGATGGGTGTAAGCGCCGTTCACTTCCAGGACACGCCAATCCGCCGGTTCGCCGTGTTCGTCGTCGAGCAACTCGTACAGTGCGAACCCGTCAGCCATGTTTTGGAAGAGCAGACGGTACTTCTCCTCGCTCGCACGCAGCGCCTCATCGGCCCGCTGACGCTCGGTGATGTCCTGGCCAAAGACGGCGAGCCTGATGATTCCGCCATCAGCGCCAAAGACAGGATAGACATGGTTATCAAACGTGATGCCGTCCCGCTCATCAACAAAACGTATGGATTGACGAGACTGCATGATGGCGTTCAGATAAGTCCGCCTTCTTGCCGCTACTTCGGGTGGAAAGAAATCGAACAAGGAAGACCCCACCATTCGCTCGACCGTGACGCCCAATCTGTGTGCAGCGGTTTCATTGGATGCCAGGACAACGCCTTGGGCATCCAGCAGCACAGCGGATTCGGACGTAGCGTCTAGCAGCGCTCGGGCTGTCTCCTCACTTGCCCGTAGCGCTTCGTTGGCTTGCTCCAACTCCGCCGTGCGCTCGCGCACTCGGATTTCCAACTCGTCGCGCGCCTGGCGCAGCGTGGCCTCCGAACGCCTGTGCGCCTCCAACAATCGACGCATCGTGGCGTAGGAGACCAACAGGATCAATGTGGCAAGGATGAGATGGAGCAGGTCGAGGTCGATCGGGCCGCCTCCCAGGCGGTCTGCAATCAGATCCAACAGGATGAAGCCCGAACCCAATAGGATAGGGATCAAAGCATCTGGGGGGGTGGTCTTTTTCATGGAAGCATCCTGCCACCAGCAGCTATAGAGGGTGGCATGGAGGTGGGCGAGGGAGGTGCCGCTACATGCAACTGGCAGGCGCCAGGCCGGTGCGCATGGCATAGAGCGCGGCTTGCGTGCGGCTGGGCACGTCCAGCTTATCCAGAATGTGGCTGACGTGGGATTTAACGGTCTGCTCGGTGATATTCAACGACTTGGCGATGTCCTTGTTGGACTTGCCCTGCGCCAACAGACGCAACACTTCCGTCTCACGCTCGGTCAGCGGCTCTCCGATCCGCTCCGGCGTGCGCATCTCATGCATCAGTCGGGCGGCTGCCTGCGGGGACAACTGTACCTGACCGGATGCCGCCGCCTTGATGGCCCGACGCAGTTCATGTGAGTCCGTGTCTTTGAGCAGATAGCCGATCGCCCCTGCTCGCACCGCATCGACCACTGAGACGTCTTCCAGGACACTCGTCAGTGCCACAACTTCGGTATCGGGCGCCTGGATGCGGATGGCGGCAGTGGCACGGATGCCATCCATGACAGGCATCACCAGATCCATCAAGACGACATCAGGA
>JALOOE010000420.1:0-717 GCA_025454565.1 Anaerolineae bacterium | reverse complement strand
GGCGAAGCTGGAGCGCCAATCGGACCGCTTCAGCGCCGTCGCGCGCCTCGCTGATGACTTCCAGCTCCGGGTCAGAGCCCAAGAACATGCGCAATCCTTGGCGAACCACACTGTGATCGTCTGCAATCAGAATGCGAATTGCCACCCAGCCCTCATGATACTTTAGTGTGAGATCCGCATCAACCCGAAGGATGAGACTAGATCACTCCTTATTCGGATGTGGAATCCAGCTCAGGCCCTTATACTGGGTTGGGACGGTTCAGTGAAATGACCCCCTGTCAAAATTTAGTATGATGATACCCTTTCCGTGTTACAGGCTGTATTACGAGCAAAGTACGACATTTCCTTGGTGGCTATAATATGTATTTTACCACAACCATGAGAAAAAACCACCAGGGCAGTTCGAAAATAATTCGGCTTCTGATCGTCGAAGACCAGCCGGCAGTGCGACAAGGCCTGCACATGCGGCTGTCCGCCGAGCCGGATTTTTCGGTGATCGGCGAAGCATCGGACGGCGAGGCGGCGCTTGCGTTGGCCGGCGGGCTTTGCCCTGACGTGGTGGTGATGGATGTCGAAATGCCGTACCTTGACGGGATTGCGACGACGCGTGCGCTGCGCCTGGTCTGCCCGTCTGCCGAGGTCATCGTCTTGAGCCTCCACGATGATGAAATCACACGGGCGCACGCAAAAAAGGCGGGGGCAGCAGCGTTCGTCGCC
>JALOOE010000419.1 GCA_025454565.1 Anaerolineae bacterium | reverse complement strand
GCAACTATGGCATGGCAAGCTGAGGCTTTCAAGGGCAAGATTGGTTTCACGATGGAAGAGTCCAGGCCGCACTGGAATCTGCCGCCGCGCCCGCCTGCGGGAACGCCCAACGTGTTGATGATCGTGTTGGACGATGTGGGCTATGCGCATCTCGGCTGCTACGGCTCGCCGATCGAGACGCCTAATATCGATGCGCTGGCCGGCCGCGGCCTACGCTACTCGAACTGGCACGCGACTGCGCTGTGCTCGCCAACCCGCTCGTGCCTGCTGACCGGCCGCAACAATCACACCAACGGTATGGGCATCATCTCCGAACTGGCCCAGGGCTATCCGGGCTATGACGGCGTGCCCAAACCTTCGCGTGGCTTCATCTCGGAGATTCTCCACGAACAAGGCTTTGCCACCTACGCGGTTGGCAAATGGCACCTGGTGCCGGCCGAGGAGATCTCCATGGCCGGACCGTTCGATCGCTGGCCGCTGGGGCGGGGCTTCGACAGGTTCTATGGCTTCCTCGGCGCGGAGACCGATCAATACCATCCCGATCTGGTGTACGACAACCATTACGTCGTGCCGCCTGCGGCGGAGGGCTATCACCTGACCGAGGACCTGACCGACCGGGCCATCTCCTTTTTGCGCGATCTGCGCTCGTCGGATCCGGATAAGCCGTTCTTCATGTACTTCTGTACGGGGGCGCAGCACGCGCCGCATCAGGTTCCCCAGCCCTGGATCGAGCGCTACCGGGGCAAATTCGATGCAGGGTGGGATGCCTATCGAGAGGAGACGCACCGGCGCCAGCTCGAGCTGGGCATCATCCCGCCCGGCACCGAGCTCTCCCCGCGGCACGAAATGGTCACGGCGTGGGCAGAGCTACCCGACGACGAGCGGCGCCTGTATGCCCGCATGATGGAGGTCCTTGCGGGCTTCCTGACCCACACCGACCATCACCTGGGGCGGTTGTTTGGGGCGCTGGCGGAGCTGGGTGACCTGGACAACACCCTCGTCGTGCTGGTGTCGGACAACGGTGCGTCCGGGGAAGGCGGCTTCTTCGGCTCGTTCAACGAAAACCTGATTTTCAACGGCGTCCCCGACACGGTCGAACAGAACCTCAAATACTACGACCTCCTGGGCAGCGAGCACACCTACAACCACTATCCCACCGGGTGGACCAATGCCGGCAACACGCCTTTCAAGCGCTGGAAGCGCAACGTCCACAACGGCGGCGTCGCCGACCCGTGCATCGTATCGTGGCCCAAGGGCATAGCAGCACGCGGCGAGATTCGCGGCCAGTACATCCACGCCATTGACGTGGTGCCCACCCTGCTCGAAGTGCTCGGCATCGATCTGCCGGTCATGTTGCGCGGCGTGCCGCAGGAGGAGATCGCGGGCGCAAGTTTCGGGGCGACCTTCGCCGAGCCGCAGGCGCCGGAGGTTCGCAGTTTGCAGTACTACGAATGCTATGGCTCCCGTGCCATCTACTGCGATGGCTGGAAAGCCGTCACGTTCCATGCCATCCCAGGCATCCCGGCCGATGGCGGCGGCGATCCCTATGCGCCGTTCACGCAGGACCAGTGGGAGCTGTACCATGTGGCCGAGGACTTTTCGGAGTGTCACGACCTGGCCGCGCAGGAGCCGGAACGCCTGCAGATGATGATCGGACTATGGTTCGCAGAGGCCGGCAGGTACGACGTTTTCCCGCTCCATTCGGTGCAGCGCAAGGGCGAGCGCCCCAAGCCGCACGCCGACCGCGAGCTGTACGTCTACTGGCCTAACACCACCCACATCGACAACGAGGCGGCGGTCAACGTTCGCATGCGACCTTTCAGCGTCATCGCGCGGGCCACGATCCCAGCCGGTGGTGCGCAGGGCGTGCTCATTGCGCAGGGTGGCGCTTTTGCGGGCTGGTCGCTGTTTGTGAAGGATGGCCGGCTGATCTACGAGCACAACTACGTGGGATTGGAGCGCTATCGCGTCGTCTCGACCGCAGCGATTCCCGAGGGCGACGTAGAACTGGGGCTGGAATTCAGGATCACCGGCGAGTTCGAGATCTCGCCTGACCTGACCCAGTCCGGCATCCGTGGTGTGAAGGGTGAGGCCACGCTCTACATCAATGGCCGGTCGGTGGGCAGCGGCGAAATCGGCAAGACGGTGCCATTTGGCTGGTCGCTGTCGGGCGAGGGGCTATGCTGTGGCTATGACAGCGAGACGCCAGTGAGCGAGTTGTACCAATCGCCGTTCCAGTTCACCGGCCAGCTCGACCGCGTGATCGTCTCAGTCAGCGGGCAGTCGTTCAGCCATGTAGCGAGAGACGTGGAGAAGGCGTTTATCGCCCAGTAGGCGCCGGGATGCCGGTGGATGAGCCTACAGCCTGCCGCAGCTCTTCGACTGGCTCCAACGCTGCGGGCGTTGGCTGTCGAAGCCATCGACGGCCGGCGTTCCATTGCCGCCATCACGCAAGGGCTGGCCGGGTCTGCTTCTGCGCGACGCACGCGGCGCGAGCAAGCTCGTCACCCGTTCGAGCGATTGTGGCGGTGTTCGACGCTGCGCCAGTCTGACGGCCGGCCAATCTTTCGTGAATGAGGTAACGAGATGCGATCTGGTATCGACGCCACAGTGCAGGCGCTGCGGCCGGACCGTTCCAAGCTCAAATCCGACCTGATCGCCGGCCTCACCTTTGCCATCGTCAACGTGCCCCAGGCGATGGGGCACGCCGTGCTGGCCGCGGTCAACCCGGTGCTGGGCATCTACACGCTGATGGTGGCCGTGCCGGTCGGCGCGCTCTTCACCGGCTCGGTGTTCATGAACGTGTCCAGCACGGGCGCGCTGTCGGTGGCGGCCGGATCTGCCCTGGTCACCATTCCGGTCGACCAGCGGATGCAGGCGTTGGCCATGCTGGTGCTGCTGGTTGGGGTGATCCAACTGGTGGCCGGACTGCTGCGCCTGGGCTTCATCGTGCGCTTTGTCTCCAACTCGGTGATGACCGGCTTCCTCAACGGCGTCGCCGTGCTGATCATCCTGGGCCAATTGGGCGACCTGACCGGCTACCGCAGTCCATTCGCCGGACCGGTGGCGCGTGCGCTGGATCTGCTGCTGCGGCCGCATCAGGTCGAAGTCGCAACCACCATCATCGGTGTGCTGACGCTGGCGCTGATCGTGCTGCTGCTCAGGACACGCTGGCGCAGGTTTGCCTTCATCATCGCCATCGGTGTCTCCACACTGCTGCTCGCCCTGCTCTCACTGCCATTCCTTGGCGCTGAACAGAGCTGGCAAGCGGTGCAGACCGTGGGTGACGTGGCGGCCATTCCGCGCATGCTGCCGGCGCTGGCGCTGCCCGCGCCCCGCTGGCTGCTGCCCATGCTGCTGCCCGCCTTCTCTGTGGCCATCATCGGCATGATCCAGGGCGCCGGCGTCAGCCAGTCCTATCCCAATCCCGATGGTAAGTACCCGAACGTGTCGCGCGATTTCTTCGGTCAGGGTGCGGCCAATCTCGCGGGCAGCCTTGTCAGCGGCCTGCCGGCCGGCGGGTCGATCTCCGGCACGGCGCTGATCATGAGCGCGGGCGCCCGCTCCCGCTGGACCAACATCTCGGCGGGATTCT
>JALOOE010000418.1 GCA_025454565.1 Anaerolineae bacterium | reverse complement strand
CCCGAAGTGCGCAGCACGGCGCTCGCCATCCAGTACTTCATCGAGTCGGCCGGCGCGGCGTTGGCGCCGCTCATAGCCGGGATCATCGCCGACCGTTCATCGCTGCAGGATGCGATCCTGCTGATCTGCGTCTCGACCTGGATCCTGTGCGCGATCTTCTTCGTCTTCGCCGCCCGCGGCGTGCCGGGCGACATCGCGGTCCTGCGCGAGCAGATGCGCGAGCGGGCCGAGCATGAAAGAACGCTGCGGGGCGGCGCTGCGTTGGCGGACGGTGTGGGTGCGGGAGCCTGAGCAGCGATCAAAGCGAAACCCGGTTTTGCCATTTCGTGATAATGGAACTTGAAAGTTCCTGACTTTGTAGTATAATTGCAGTCAAGTCGTGCAGAAGGCAGCACGGTGCTTATTGGTTTCATTTATACACTTTTCCCCACAGCCCTTAGTCGCGCTTTGAGCGCCAGAAAGGAGCATTCATGTCCCTCAATCCGTGGTTTGCCTTGTTGTTGGGCTTACTCATCGGCTGGGTCCTCAACTGGTTGTTAGAGGTGCTGTTCTTCCGCCACCGCAGGCTTGAAACCCAACGTCAGCTAGACGGTGCCAAGGCCGAGTTGGTCACACGTGACGAAGAGCTTCGCCAGGCGCAGGCCCGCATCGCCGCGCTTGAGGCTGAGCAGGCTGCCGGGTCAGGGCCGGTCACCACTACGGTTGCCGTGACGGTTGAGGCGGCCGAAGCGGAACAAGATGGCTCGGGACCAGGAATCGCAGGGCTCGCCGCGGCGGGTCTGGCAGGCGCTGCTGTGGCCAAAGCCACCAGCGATGAACCGGATGCGGCCGCACCGGTGGTCGAGGCGACGGAGTTCGCCGACAAAACGCCCATCATGGAGGAAGAAGTGCAGATGTCAGAAGAGAGCACATCGGGCCTGGGAGTCGCCGGGCTGGCAGCAGCCGGACTCGCGGGCGCAGCCCTGGTCAAGGCCACAAGTGACAAGCCGGAGGCTGCTGCAGAGCTGCCCGCCGAAACCGCTGATCTGCCGAAGGTCGCCCTGACTGCGGCGGCCGTTGACGCTGCGCTTCCCGAGGCCGAGCTCGAAGCTGCGCCGCCCGAGGCGGGCCTACCGAGCGCCGATCTCGGTTCGCCGTACGTGCGAGCAGAGCTGCCTGCCACCCCGAGCGCCGCGCCGGAGATGGTGGCGGACTTGCCTGAGGCTGAACTCGAAACCCAGAGGCTCGAGCTTGGGGCGCGACCGGCCCAGACGGGCGGATCTGGTCTCGCAGCAGTCGCGGGTGCAGTCGCCGCGGGTGCGGCTGGTGTTGTCGTGGGCAAGAAGTTGACCGATGAGCCTGAGACTGAGGCTAAGGTTGAGGGCAAGGCCGAGGCGGGTGTGCCGGGCGCCGTAGTCGCTGCGGGTGCGGCCGGCGTTGTCGCGGGCAAGAAGCTGGCCGAGCAGCCTGTGGCCGATGAGCCTGAGACTGAGGCTAAGGTTGAGGTTGAGGGCAAGGCCGAGGCTGGCGTGCCGGGCGCCGTAGTCGCTGCCGGCGTTGCGGCTGGCGCCGCCGCTGCTTTGGCCGAGAAGAAGTCCGATGACGGCGTCGTTGGGGCCGCGGGAGCGCCAATGTCGGCAGGCAGAGACGATCTCACGCTCATCCGTGGTGTCGGACCGAAGTTCGCGAACTTGCTGGCCGCCGCGGGAATCACGACATTTGCCGCTCTCGCCGCGGCAACGCCGGAAGAACTCCAGGAAGCGATAGATCCGCCGACATGGCAGAAGCCCGACTATGCCGGCTGGATCGCCGAAGCGAAAGTCTGGGACAAGCAGCGCGGGACGGCTGGCGATGATCTGCTCATCGTCGAAGGGATTGGCCCGGTGTATGCCGCCAAGCTGCGCGCTGCGGGCATCGCCACGTTCGACCAATTGGCCGAAGCCGATGATGCCCGGTTGGCTGAAATCATCCAGGCGCCTGCATGGCGCAAGGTCAACTACGCCGACTGGCGGGAGCAGGCGCGTCTCGCGGCAGCCGGCGATACGACAGGCCTCAAGGCATTGCAGGACAGGCTCTTTGCGCGCAGCGAAAAGGATAACCTCGGCCTGATTGCGGGGGTGGGCGACAAGACCGCGGCAGCGCTGGCAGCGGCCGGCATCGCTACCTACGCCGCCCTGGCTGACAGCTCCCCTGAGCAGTTGGACAAAACCGTCAAGCTGGCGGGACTGCGCGCCGGCGACTACGATGCCTGGATCGCCGAAGCGAAGCTGCGCGCCGCCGGAGAGCGCGTCGTGCGAGCCAGGAAGCCGGAGTCCTGCCCGCAAGACCTCTCGCGCGTTGAGGGCATCGGCGCGGCCTATGAGTCGAAGCTGTACGCGGCCGGCATCGGCACCTACTGGCAACTGTCCATCTTGACCCCCGAGGAGCTGACGTACATCCTGGGTATTCAGGAGTTCCAGAAGGTCGATCTGGCTGGCATCAAGGCGGACGCGCTGCGCCTGGCCGAGCAAACCGGCACGCTGGAGCGCACCTGGGATGGCACGCCGCCCGATGACCTCGAATTGGTTGAGGGAATTGGCGCCACCTATGAGGGTCGCCTCTACGATGCCGGCATCTGCACCTACGCCGCGTTGGCGGCCGCTACTCCGGAGCGCCTGGCCGAGATCTGCAAAGCGCCGGAATTCGCCAAACCCGACTATGCGGCCTGGGTTGCGCAGGCCAGCCGATTCGTCGGCAAGCGCGCTCGCGGTGTGAAGCACCTGGCGGCGTGCCCGGAGGATCTCTCCAAGATCACTGGAGTCGGCTCCGTTTATGAAACCAAGCTCTACGAGGCGGGGATCGGCAGCTACTGGGAGCTTGCGCAGGCGGATGAGGCGGAACTGAGGGGCATCCTGGGGATCAAGGAGTTCCAGAAGGTCGATCTGGCTGCCATCAAAGCCGACGCCCAGCGTCTGGCCGAGGAAGGTCTGACGGTGGGACGCGGCTGGACGGGCACGCCACCCGATGACTTTGAGGAGTTGGAAGGGGTTGGCGCCACCTATGAAGGACGGCTGTACGCCGCCGGCGTCTGCACCTTCAAGGCGCTCTCCAATGCCACGGTCGAGCAGTTGGCCGAGATTTGTAAAGCGCCGGCCTTCAGGACGCCGGACTACGCGAGCTGGATCGCTCAGGCAAAGGTGCTTGTGGCGCAGCGAGGGAGGTAAGCCATGCGCTTGAATCTCGCTCCCTGGCAGCCGGGGCTGGATGTCATCAACGCTGCGATCGCCGGCGTGCTGTCGGCCGTCGTCGTGGTGACTGCGGCGACAGGCAACGCCACGGTCTCGCCCGTTGCATCTACGCCCACGATCTCCCAACCGGCAGCCGGATCAGGCATCAACGCCGCGGCGCCGGGGGCGATCGTGGGGCAGGCCCCACCCGGCTCGGTGGTCGAGGTCTACGATGGCGACAAGAAGCTGGGCGAGACGAAGGCCGATCAGGCCGGGAATTATCGCTTCTCCCTCCCGACGCTGGCGCCTGGGCAGCATACCCTTTCCACGCGCGTCAAGGACGAGAAGGGGAATCCGATCGCGAGTTCCGCCCCGATTCGGGTGACCGTGAGCGGCGGGCAAGCGGCGCAG
>JALOOE010000417.1 GCA_025454565.1 Anaerolineae bacterium | reverse complement strand
TGGGATCCTGTGCATCGCTTCAGCCTGTTTGTGCGGAAAGACGTGGCATCTCAAGTGTGGGATTGGGGCGCGCCGGCGGCGGTTGCCGCGGCGGCAGTCGAGGCGAAAGATCCATACACATCCCGCATCGTCCCGGCGCAACAACAGATCGGCGCATCGGGCGCGCCGGGCAAAGCGCCTGGGCAGTTCAATTTCCCGCGTGCGGTGGCTGTGGATGGCCAGGGTAAGATCTACGTGGCCGACTCGGGCAATAACCGCATCCAGGTTTTCAACCCCGATGGCTCCTTCCTGCGCCAGTGGGGCAGCACCTGCAAGCTGGACACTAAGGAGGGGTGCCAGGGGGATGGCCGCGGCCAGTTCAATGAGCCGTGGGGTATCGCCGTGGACCAAGAGGGGAGCGTTTACGTCTCCGACACCTGGAACCATCGCATCCAGAAGTTCGACAAAGACGGCAAGTTCGTCAACATGTGGGGCGTGTTCGAGTCCACCGGCGGGGAACTGGGCAAACCGTTCGCTTTCTACGGCCCGCGCCAGGTGGCGGTGGGCAAAGATGGCAAGATCTACGTCATGGATACCGGCAACAAACGGGTGCAGGTGTTCAACCCGGACGGCTCCTTTGCCAGTCAGTTCGGCGGCGGCGGTGTGATCGAGGGCCGCTTCGATGAGCCGACCGGTCTGGCGCAGGATGCCGCAGGCAACTGGTATGTCGCCGATACATGGAACCGTCGCACGCAGAAATTCGATCAGAACGGCAACTACACCGCGCAGTGGCAGGTCTTCGGCTGGGCGGGGAACTCCGTCATCAACAAGCCGCAGATGGCTGTGGATCAGAAACGCAACATCGTCTATGCGACCGATCCGGAGAACTACCGCATCCTGGCGTTCAACCCGGACGGCACGCCGCGCTTCGCCCTGGGGCAATACGGCAACGATGCACAGTCCTTCTTGTTGCCTACGGGGGTCGCGGTAGGCCCGGATGGCCGCCTGTACGTCGCGGATGGCGACGCGCACCGAATCATGATCTTCCCGGCACAGCAATGACCCATCGAAAGGAGAGCCGAAAGTGCCCGACCTGAAGGCTGAGTTCGAGACCGCCACCCAAGAGGTCCAAAAGCTGCCCAAGAAGCCCGACGACCAGACGTTGCTCAAGCTGTATGCTTTCTACAAGCAGGCCACGGTGGGCAACGTGTCCGGCCCGAAGCCCGGCTTCACCGATTTTGTCGGTCGGGCCAAATATGATGCATGGTCCAAGATGAAGGGAATGCCGACCGAAAAAGCGATGCAGGAGTATGTCACCCTGGTGGCAAAGCTGAAAGGAGCGGTGTGATCGGCGCGCCGTTGCTGCGCGCCGATGTTATCCCGCAATTTGTCGCCTCGTGGCCTGGTGATATAATTCGCCTTGCCTTCACAGGGGCGCGCCTGTGTCTGAGCCGTGTTGCTGCGCCGACATGTCATACGAACGTTGGTCGAGTCAGGTGCGCCACATCAGGTGGCGCTTTTTCGTGTTTGAAGCCTTTCACCGAGGAGGTCTCGCGTTGAAACTCCAGGAATACCAGGCAAAACGGATTTTCGGGCAGTTCGGCGTACCGGTGCCGAGCGGCGATGTGGCCGCGACGCCGGCCGAGGCACGCGCGCTGGCTGAACGCATCGGCGGCACCGTGGTTGTCAAGTCGCAGGTGCTCGTGGGCGGCCGAGGCAAAGCGGGCGGCATCAAGCTCGCCAAATCGCCGGCCGAGGCGGAAGAGGTCGCCGGACGGATCCTCGGCATGGATATCAAGGGCTTGACCGTGAAAAAGGTGTTGGTCGATCCCGCTGCCGATATCCGCCAGGAGATCTATCTGGGCATGGTGCTCGATCGCGCGCGGCGTCGCGTGGTGGTGATGGCTTCCAGCGAGGGCGGCGTCGACATCGAAGAGGTGGCGGCCAAGACTCCAGAGAAGATCTTCACGCTGGCGATTGATCCGTTCTTGGGTTTGCGCGAGTATCAGGCACGCGACCTGGCGATCAGCATCGGGCTGCCGAAAGAGCAGTTCGCCCCGTTCGCCCGGATCTGCCAGGGGCTCTATGCCGCCTACATGGGCTGCGACGCCAACCTGGCTGAGATCAATCCGCTTGCCGTGCTTGGCGATGGATCGCTCAAGGCGCTGGACGGCAAAATGGTGCTCGACGACAGCGCCCTTTTCCGGCACGCGGATCTGGCGGCGATGCGCGACGAGGACGACGAAACTCCCGAGGAGCGCGAGGCGCGGCTCAATGGTCTCAGCTACGTCAAGCTCGATGGACAGATCGGCTGCATGGTGAACGGCGCCGGGCTGGCGATGGCGACCATGGATATCATCCAGTTCTACGGCGGCATGCCGGCTAACTTCCTGGACGTCGGCGGCGGCGCCCAGGCCGAGAAGGTGGCGGCGGCTCTCCGCATCATTCTGTCCGATCCGAACGTGAAGGCTGTGCTGTTCAACATCTTCGGCGGTATCACGCGCTGCGACGAAGTGGCGCGCGGCATCCTAAAGGCTCTGAAAGAGATGGACAGGCAGGTGCCGATGGTGGTGCGCCTCGTCGGCACCAACTACGAAGAGGGGCGTGCCATCCTGGCTGAGGCAAAGATGGCGACCGCCGAAACGTTGGCGGAGGCGGCTCAGAAGGCGGTGGTTGCTGCCGCAGCAGCAAACGCTGCCGCAGCCGCTACGACTGCGGCACAGGGCGCGTAGAGGAGGAGTCTCATGAGCATCCTGGTCAACAAAGAGACGCGCCTGCTCGTTCAGGGCATCACCGGCCGCGAGGGCGCTTTCCACACCGAGCAGATGATCGCATATGGCACACCGGTCGTCGCCGGGGTGACGCCGGGCAAAGGCGGTAGCTGGGGCGTGGGCAACGTGCCGATCTTCGAGACGGTGCACGAAGCGGTCACGGCCACCGGGGCCAACACCAGCATTATCTATGTTCCGGCCAAGTTCGCGCCGGACGCCGTGCTGGAAGCGGCTGACGCGGGCGTGCCGCTGATCATCTGCATCACCGAAGGCATCCCCGCGCTGGACATGATGAGGGTGCGAGCCTACCTCGACACCACCAAGTCGCGGCTGATCGGGCCGAATTGTCCGGGGCTGATCACGCCGGGCGAGGCGAAGGTCGGTATCATGCCCGGTCACATCCACACCCGCGGTCGCGTGGGTGTCGTCAGCCGGTCGGGCACGTTGACCTACGAGGTGGTTTATGCGCTGACGCTGCGCGGCATCGGCCAATCGACCGCGGTAGGCATCGGCGGCGACCCGATCAACGGCACCAGCTTCGTCGATGTGCTGAAGCTCTTCGAGAACGATCCGGAGACGCGACAGGTGGTGATGATCGGCGAGATCGGCGGCACCGACGAGGAGAAGGCGGCCGAGTTCATCGCGACCCGACAAGATCGCGGCATTGCAGGCGGCCAAAGTGCGCGTCGCGCGCCATCCCGGCGAGATCGCGGAGATGGTTGCCGAGCGAATGTGAGGAACGAGTTCAAGGTGGAAGGTTGAAGGAACCTGTGCCCCTTTGGACCTTCAACCATCAACCTTGAACCTGGATCATGCCCGAAAAGCCTCCGCCTGAACCCGGTCCTGAGCTTGATCTCGGCCCGTACCAAGGGTGCTGGGTTGCTCTGGTGCGCGGGCAGGTGGCAGGGGTTGGCGTCTCGGCCGATGCGGCGCTCCGTGCCGCCAAGCACACCCGGCCGCGCGAGGAGCCAGTGGTGATCTTGGTGCGCCATATGCCACCCCCACAGGAGTAGGCGCATACCACGTGCCCCAGCACTTATAGAGTACGGCACGTATCAGTTCGCTGATTCGCTATTCGCCGGAAGCGTCCATCCATGACCATGATCGACCAAGTACTCTCCTTCATTTGTGACCGAGGCGAACAGGCCTGGCTGGTCGGCGGCTTCGTGCGCGACCGGCTGCTGGGCCGACCCACCCACGATCTGGATGTCGTTGTGCCGGACAACGGTATTCGCCTCGCACGCGCCGTCGCCAACGCATTCAACGGCGCGTTTTTCGTGTTGGATGACGCGCGCGATGTCGCGCGGGCAGTCCTGCGCGACGCAGAGGGCGTGTTGTTGGAGGTCGATGTGGCGCGGCTACGGGCACTGGAGCTCCAGGACGACTTGAGTTTGCGCGACTTCACCATCAACGCGATGGCGGCGAGCATCGCGGACTGCGAGGCGGGGGGCGCATACGATGTGCGCGACGCGCAGATCATCGACCCGTTCGGCGGCCGCGCCGATCTCGATAGACGGCTGATTCGGGCGGTGACGGAGAGCTCGTTCCGCGATGATCCGCTGCGTGCGTTGCGGGCTGTACGGCAGTCGGTGGAACTGGGCTTCGGCATCGAGGACGCGACGTACAACTTGATCCGCCGCGACGCATCCCTGCTGGCGGCCATCTCAGGCGAGCGGGTGCGGGATGAGCTGATGCGGATCGTGTCGGCGCCGGGCGCGTGGCAGCACGTGCGGATGCTGGCGAGCCTGGATCTGTTGGCGCCGGCCTTGCCGGAGGTGACCTCGCTCATCGGCGTGACCCAGTCGGCGCCGCACTACCAGGACGTCTTCGATCATACTCGCGCAGTGCTGGCCCACCTGGAGGGTATCTGCGCGGTGCTCTGGCCCGACGCATATCGCGTCCCGCGGGCAGTGGCCGACGATGCCACGGTCATCGCGGATGAGCGTCAGTGGCTCGACGTGGCTGATCTGTTGGCGCCCTATGCGGTTGATCTGCGTGCGCATCTGCTGCAGTCGTTGGCTGCAGGTCGTGCAAGGCGCGAGTTGCTTTTCTGGGCCGCCCTGGCGCACGACTGGGGCAAACCCGCCATGCGCACCGCGGATGAAGCTGGCCGCACGCGCTTCTACGGCCATGACCAGTGGGGCGCCGTGCTGGTGGGGCATCGCGGGCAGGCGTTGAAGCTTTCGAGCGATGAGATTGCCTATCTGACACGGTTGGTCGATGCGCACATGCGTCCGACCCTTCTGGCGCAAGAGGATCCTCCCAGCCGCCGGGCAATCTATCGTTTCTATCACGATCTGGGGGACGCGGGCCCCGACTGCACGCTGTTGAGCCTCGCCGATAGCCTGGCAATGCGGGCGGCGCAGCCCGACCCGGAGAGTTGGCGGCGGCGGGTGGCGGCGACTTCGCTGCTGTTCGAGGCTTATTTCCGTGCTCGGACCGAACAGGTTGCGCCGGCGCCGCTGATGAACGGGGATCAACTGATGGCCGAGTTTGGGCTGAAGCCTGGGCCGCAACTGGGCAGATTGCTCGATGATTTGCGTGAGGCGCAGGCCGTGGGCGAGGTGACGACCCTCGAAGATGCGCGCGCCTGGCTGGCTGAGCGCATCCGGTCGATGTAGGGTGGCGCGGTGCTGAACGTCGAAATTGCCGTGGCCAAGGCGGCCAAGTACGCGGTGCACGAAAGCGGAGATTCCGTCGAGGTGATCGAGCGGCCGCGCGGCGGTCTCTCGGTGGTGATGGCCGACGGTCAACGGAGCGGGCACAGCGCCAAGGCGATCAGTAATATCGCCGTGCGGAAAGCGATGAGTCTGCTGGCGGAGGGTGTCCGAGATGGCGCCGTGGCGCGTGCAGCTCACGACTATCTGCGCACCCAACGTCGCGGCCAGGTCTCGGCCGAGTTGACCATCGTTTCGGTTGACCTCGAGACCCGTACGCTGGTGATTTCTCGCAACAGCCAGTGTCCGGTGCTCTTGAGCGAAGGGGACGCGTGGCGCGCGATCGACGATCCATCTGAGACTGTCGGCATCCGAGAACGCACGCGGCCGGTGATTGTCGAGTTGCCGCTCGCCGCCGGGCAGACGGCGATTGCGTTCACCGATGGCGTGTTGCACGCAGGAGAACGTCGAGGGCACTGCATTGACCCGCTCCAGATCGCCCAAAGCCAGGGCTGCCAGCCGGTCTGCTCGGCTCAACGGCTCGCCGATGGGCTGCTCGCCGCCGCGCTGGTGGCCGATGATGGCCGCCCTGGCGATGACGTGACGGTCGTCGTGCTGCAGGTGACCGAGCGCTTCGATGAATCCGAGCCTGAGGTTCGGCGTATGACTGTCTCTTTCCCCGTGCCTCCGATCTAGACCCATGTCCGGCCCCTTGATCGCCGTCGTCGGTGTGTGTGCCTCCGGCAAATCGACACTGGTGCGGGGGCTGCAGGCGCGCGGATGGAATGCCCGGCATGTGGTGCAGGAACACTCCTATGTACCCGATATGTGGCAGCGTGTCACCCGGCCCGATCTCCTGATCTGCCTCGATGCGAGCCTTGAAACCATCCGGCAACGTCGTTGTGACCCCGAAATGCCGGCCTGGCTCATCGAGTCAGAGCGCTATCGCCTCCGTCACGCGCTAGCATACTGCGATTTATATATCAAGACAGATGCGCTGACGGCGGATCAGGTGCTGGAGCGAGCGTTGGATTTCCTCGGTGTAATGGAAGATAGGGCGCAGTAGGGCCGCTATTTTCGGCGGTATAATTGCTGAGTTTGCCCTTCGGATTTCTGGATCTTGGATACCCCAATCCATTAGAGGGGGAGAGGACCGCATGCGGAATCGCAATAGCATCGTACTGGTTTTCATCATCCTGCTGGCGTTGGTCGCGTTGTACATCGTACTGCCAGGCGAACACCCGACAGCAGTCAAGAACCTGTTGGTCTGGCAGCAGCCGGAGGAGTACCGCAGTCTGGAGTTCAAGCAAGGTCTCGATCTGCGAGGCGGCACCCAGGTGCTGTTGCAGGCCAAGCCAACCAGCGGCCAGCGCGTGACCGCGGAGGACATGGAAGCCGCCAAGGTCATCGTCGATCGCCGGGTGAATGGGCTCGGTGTGACGGAGCCGCTGGTGCAGCTTCAGGGCGAGAACCGCATCATCGTCGAGCTGCCGGGCGTCGATAATCCCGACCAGGCAGTGCAGACGCTCAGGAATACGGGCCAGTTGGAATTCGTGGAGATCGGTTCGTCCACGGATCCGACCTTCGCCAATATCCAGCAGGGCTCCTATGTGCGCACGAGCAACAACGACCGCACGCCCACTAAAGAGGAACTCGGCAAGACTGAGCTCCCCTATGCGGACAAGGTCTTCAAAACGGTCATGACTGGACGCGAGCTCAAAAACGCGGCCGTCGCTCTTGACCAATATGGTGCGCCAACGATCAGCTTCGAGTTGACCGACGAGGGAGGTAAGCTGTTCGGCGCCTACACCCAGGCGCACGTCGGCGATATCTTGGCGATCGTGCTGGACAACGTCGTGCTCTCCGCGCCACGCATCCAGGGTGTGATCCCCGATGGCCGGGGCGAGATTACCGGGCGATTCACACGCGACGAAGCGGACAGCCTGGCGGTGCAGATGCGTTACGGCTCGCTGCCCGTGCCGCTCGATGTCGTCAATCGCCGCACGATCGGCGCGACGCTGGGCGCCGACTCGGTGCAAAAGAGTATCGTCGCCGGCATGATTGGCCTGGCGACCGTGCTGCTGTTCATGGTCATCTACTACCGGCTGCCGGGCACGATGGCCGCGCTGGCCCTCGTGATCTACGCCTTGTTGAACCTGGCGGTCTACAAGCTGATACCGGTTACGCTGACATTGCCCGGCATCACTGGCTTCTTGCTCTCGACGGGCATGGCGGTGGACGCAAACATCCTGATCTTCGAGCGCATGAAGGAGGAGTTGCGCTGGGGCCGACCGCTGCACACGGCCCTTGAGGCGGGCTTCAGCCGGGCGTGGACTTCGATCTTCGACTCGAACTTCTCCACCTTGATCACCTGCGCGATCCTGATCATGTTCGGTCGCACATTTGGCGCTCAGGCGGTGTTGGGTTTCGCCATCACCCTGGCGATTGGTGTGCTCATCAGCATGTTCACGGC
>JALOOE010000416.1 GCA_025454565.1 Anaerolineae bacterium | reverse complement strand
CGGAGGCCAGCCGGCGACTGGGCGGATCGCCTCTACCGACCGGCGAGCCGAAAAACCGCCGAGAAGCTCCCGATCACTCTGATCCCGTATCACGCCTGGACCAATCGGGGACCGACGGAGATGTCGGTTTGGTTGCCAGTGTGCTAGAATTGCGTAACCAAATCCTTACTTTGGGAGCCAGCCCCATGAAAATCACCGATGTTGCCGCTTTTCCTTTACGTTGCACCATCCGGGAGCCGTTCGCCTACTCGCAGAAGTGGTTCAAGGCGCGCACCGCCCTGCTTGTCAAGATCACGACCGACGAAGGGATTGTGGGGTGGGGTGAGGCTTTCTGCCACGATGCCGGGCCGGCGTTGGCTGCGCTCATCGAGCGCGTGTTCAAGCCGCTGATCATCGGCAAGGATGCGCTGGCGCGGGAGGTGATCTGGGAGCACTTGTACAACCACAGCCGCGACTACGGCCAGCGCGGCCTCACCGCCGTCGCGCTCAGCGGCATTGACATCGCGTTGTGGGATATCGCGGGCAAGGCCGCCGGCTTGCCAATCTATGCGTTGTTGGGTGGGCCGTTTCGCAACGAAGTGCAGGCGTATGCCACCGGTCTCTATATCACACAAGCCGCCATTGCGGATCCCGGCGTGTTGGCTGAAGAGGCCAGTCTGTATGTGCATCAGGGGTTCAGGGCCGTCAAAATGAAGGTCGGCTTCGGCCTCAAGACCGATCTCCGCAATGTGCGCTGCGTGCGCGAGGCCATCGGTAATGACGTGGCGCTGATGGTGGATGCGAATCATGCCTATGATGCGGCTGCGGCGATTGCGCTCGGCCGGGCTATCGAACCCTACGATATCGCCTGGTTGGAAGAGCCGGTCGTGCCAGAGGATATCGACGGCTACTGCGCGGTGCGGCGGGCGGTGAACATCCCGGTCGCCGGCGGTGAAGCGGAGTTCACGCGCTACGGCTTTCGCAAGCTGGTAATCCAGGGCGCGGTGGACATCTTGCAGCCCGATATCTGCTCGGCCGGCGGCATCTCGGAGGTCGCCAAGATCGCGGCCCTGGCGCGCACCTGGGCCATGCGCTGCGTGCCGCACGTATGGGGCACCGGGGTTGCCCTGGCCGCCGCGCTGCACTTCATCGCCGCGCAGCCCGACCAGCCGCCCTCCTTAAACCCGTCTCCGCTCATGTTGGAACTGGACCGCACCGAGAATCCGATCCGCGATGAGGTTCTCAGTGAACCCTTGGAGATCTCCCAGGGAGTTGTACGCGTGCCTACCGGTCCGGGGCTGGGCGTCGAAGTAGCGGAAGAGGTTCTGGAACGCTATCGGCTGAAGTGAACCGGAAGCAAGGAGATCGCGGCTGACCGTGAGGCTGAATGGCCTTCGTGGGGCCGGACGTATCGCGAAGACTGGCGGCCGGTGGCGGCGCCAAGTGTGCCGATAGCTCACAGCATTTGACACATCTCACCGGCGGGATTATCCTCCTCTCCTGGCGGGCCAGCGACGGCCCGCCAGGATGCGAGATCCTTCATCGACGCAGAGGAGTCCCACCATGGCTATCAGCCCCGCCACTCTGGCGCAGCTTCGCAAGATCGACACCCCGACGGTCTGCAACCTGATCGAGCTCTTCAACGTGCGCCCGCGCAATCTCGGCTACATGGATGCGCGCATTGAGGCCGCGTTCCCGGAGATGCCGCCGATGGTCGGCTTTGCGGCCACGGCGACCTTCCGCTCCGCCGCGCCGCCCCGCAAGGGCGACGCCTACGCCGGCACCGCCGACCAGGTCGAGCGCTTCGGCGAGCTGTCCGGCCCGGCGGTGGTGGTCTTTCAGGATGTGGACAACCCGCCCGCAGCCGCGACCTTCGGCGAGGTGATGTGCACGACCTACAAGGCGTTCGGCGCGGTCGGCCTGATCACCAGCGGGGCCGGGCGCGATCTGGAGCAGGTGCGCACTATCGATTTCCCCGTCTTCACCAACGGCACCATGTGTGCGCACGGTTACACCCACATCCCGCAGATCATGACGCCGGTGCACGTAGGCGGCATCATCGTCAGCCCGGATGATCTGCTGCACGGCGACTGCAACGGCGTGACGACCATCCCGCACGACATCGCGGCCGAGCTGGCGGACATCGCCGACGACTTCATCGCGGCCGAGGCGGTGGTGATCGGCGCGATGCGCGAACCGAATCCCACGCCGCAGCGGCTGCGCGAGGCAGTCGTCGAGATGCGCGGTCGCATGGATGCCATGCGGGCGAAGGTGGCTCGGAAGCAAGGGTAGGGACAGCCAGAAACCCGCGCCTCGCAAGGGCCAGGTTTTCAAAGGGGGGTGTTGTGATCGAGCGATCACTTCTGCGGGGTATCGTCGTGCCCATGATGACCCCGTTGCGCGCCGACGGGGCAACCGTGCACGATGCTGGTGTGCACCAACTCGTTGAGCGCCTGATCGGGCAGGGCGTGCACGGCGTTTTTGTCGGCGGCTCGATGGGCGAGGTCTGGGCGCTGGACGACGGCCAGTGGGAGCGATTGGTGCGCGTGGCCGTTGAAGCGTGCCGCGGCCGGACGCCCCTGTATGCAGGTGTCAGCCACGCGTCCACTGCCGGCGCAGTGGCTCGGACGAAACGGGCCGCGCAGCTCGGCGCCGACGTCGTGGTATCGTTGGCGCCCTACTACAGCCAGCCGAGCCAGATCGATATCGTGCGCCATTTCAGGGCGTTGGCCGAGGCGAGCGATCTCCCGGTGCTGGTCTACCAGTTTCCCGGCATCGTCAAGACGTCCATCACACTCACGACCTACACGCAACTGGCCGAGATACCGGGTGTGGTCGGCGTCAAGGATACCCAGGCAGATATCACCGAGTTTCGCAGCATGGTGGAGGTGCTGCGGGCGGACGGCCGCGACTTCCGGCTGTTCCTCGGCACCGACATCCTGACCGACGTGGCGATGTTTCTGGGTGGGCAGGGCAGCGTGCCTTCGATGGGCAACATCGTCGCGCCGCTCTTGGTGAAGGCGTATGTTGCCGCGGTTGCCGGCGATTGGGCCGCCAGCGCGACGGCAAATCGCAAGGTCAACGCGCTGCGGGCCATCTACCGGGTGGCTGCCACCGAGGCGTGGTTCGACGGCGGTCTGGCCGGCCTGAAGTGCGCGCTCGGCTTGCTCGGCATCGAGGCCGGCCCGCCTGCGCCGCCGCTGCGACCGTGTGACGCTCGGGAAACCGCGGCGATCGCTGAGATTTTGCGCAGCGGGGGGGTGTTGTAGGGGCGGATGGCAGACGACACGTTGTGCAGGAACACGCCAGCAACTCCAAATGTGGACAGGGCTACAGTGTCATTGTGAGCGGGTTGCCCCCGAGATTGGCGCGGTGGCGCGATGCCAGCGACACTTGCACCTGCACACACCACAGGTGCAGTGCAGGTGAGAATCTCCGCGCCGCCGGGAGACCCTTCGCTGGCATCGCGCCGCAACGGGCATTGTGAGACTGACTCGCTCAGGGTGACAACCTCACATTTGGAAATGCTGGGGATACGTCGGTTTCTTTGCTCGTGCCTTTCCCCTGTGATAGAATCCCCTCTCGGCTCAGGTGACCGGTGCTTCCGTGGCGCAGGTCACCGATTTCTG
>JALOOE010000415.1 GCA_025454565.1 Anaerolineae bacterium | reverse complement strand
AGCGCATCGCGGTTCGCGGGGTTGACGACGGCGCCTCCGCCGACCGCGATCACCAGCCCGGCCGGCGCGCTGAACTCCTCGCAGATCGCCGCCTCGATGGCTCGGAAGGCCGGTTCGCCATCCTCGGCGAAGATGGCGGGGATGGGCTTGCCGGCGCGCGCGACGATGATGTCGTCCAGATCGACGAAGGGTCGGCCCAGGCGCGCAGCAACCTCCTGGCCGGTCACGGTCTTCCCGGCGCCCATGAAGCCGGTGAGAACGATATTCGCATTTGCCATCGATAATCTCTTTCGGTTCCAGGTTCCAGGTTCCAGGTTTCAGGTTGAAGGTTGAAGGTTGAAGGTTGAAGGTTCCAAGAAGCTAAGCCGGATACCTTCGACCTTGAACTTTCAACCTGCAACCCTCATTCGTAGCCGAACTGCCATGCTGCGTTGTCCATCGGCAAATCTTCCAGCCGGCTCTGTCGCAATGCGGCGAAACGCGGCCGCTGCTCGTCCATGGAGTCGCCGCCGAGCTTCTCGAGCAGCGCGTCCGCCAGCACCCATGCGACCATCGCCTCGCCGATGACCACGGCGCGCGGCACGGCGCAGAAGTCGGAGCGCTCGTAGCGCGTGGGCGAGGGCGCACCGGTCGCCAGATCGACCGATTGCAGCGGCGCCAGGGTGGTGCTGATCGGTTTCATCGCCGCTCGCAAGACAATCGGCTCACCGGTGGTGACGCCGCCCTCCAGACCGCCGGCGCGATTGCCGGCGCGACCCAGAGTGCCCGCGTCGTCGCGCAGGATCTCGTCGTGCACCTGCGTGCCGCGCAGCCGGGCATTCGCGAAGGCCGGCCCGATCTCGACCCCTTTGATCGCCTGGATCGAGCCAAGCGCGGCCAGGAGCTTCCCATCGAGCTTGCGGTCGAAGTGGACGTGGCTGCCCAGGCCCGGCGGCACGCCCAGCGCGACGATCTCGAACACGCCGCCGAGCGTGTCTCTGGCTTGCATCACGTCCCAGATGAGCTTGCGCATGGCCTCGGCGACGGCCGCGTCCGGGCAGCGGACGTCGCTCTCTTCGGCCAGGGCGAAGCGCTCAGGATAGCGCAGGTCATCGGGCAGGGCTGCCTCCACATCGCCGATGGAGGTGACATAACCGCCGATGGTGATGCCGAACTGCGCCAGATAGGCCTTGCAAACCGCGCCGATGGCGACCCGGCCGGTGGTCTCACGCGCACTGGCGCGTTCCAGCGCCGGGCGCAGATCGCGGTAGCCGTACTTGATCGCGGCGGCGAGGTCGGCATGGCCGGGCCGCGGCACGGTCATCGGCGGAATTTCTTTCGTCGCCCATGCTTTGTAGTCCAGGTTGGCGACTTCGAGGCTGATCGGCGCGCCGGTGGTCACGCCGGCGGTCACGCCGGCGGTGATCTGCACCGTGTCGCGCTCGATCTTCATCCGCCCGCCCGAGCCGTAGCTTTGCTGCCGGCGCGCGAGCTCTCGGTTGATGGCCTCTGCCCGGAGCGGCAAACCGGCGATCAGCCCTTCCAGGATGGCGGTCAGCTTCGGCCCATGGCTTTCGCCGGCGGTGAGGAAACGTAGACTGGACATGGCGGCTCCAGGCGTCACGAGGTCGGTTTGGAACGCTATGCGAGCGCCCGAACCAGGTGATACTGCTTCTTGCCGGTGCGCAGGACGAGGAAACGACCGCCGATGAGCTGCGCCGGCGAGACGTTTTGTGTGGCTTCCTCAACACGCACGTTATTAATGTAGGCGCCGCCGGCAGCGATCAACCGCCGGGCCTCGCCTTTCGACTTCGCCACGCCCGTCTCGGTGAGCAGGTCGAGGATCGGCTTGCCATCTCCTTCGAGCGCGGATCTGGGCAGTTCGCTGGCCGGTACCTCGGCGAAAACATCCTCGATGTCCGCGGCGCTCAGCCCGTCGAGCGTGCCGCCGAAGAGCGCCTGCGAGGCGCGCTCGGCATCGGCGAGCGCCTGTTCGCCGTGAGCCATACGCGTGACTGCGCGGGCCAGGGTGCGTTGCGCTTCGCGCTGCTCCGGCCGGTCGATCACCGCCTGCTGCTGCGCCGCAATCTCCTCCTGGGTCAGCCAGGTGAAGTAGCCGAGGTGGCGACTCACGTCGGCATCTTGCTGATTGAGCCAAAACTGGTAGAACCGGTAGGGCGACGTCCGCCTCGCATCCAGCCAGATGGCGCCCTGTTCCGTCTTGCCGAGCTTCACCCCGTCGGCGCTCGTCACCAGCGGATAGACGAAGGCGTGGGCGCGCTCGCTTCTGACGCGGCGGATCAGCTCGACGCCAGCGATGATGTTGCCCCACTGATCGCTGCCGCCCGCCTGGAGGGTGCAGCCGTACTTGTCGTAGAGTTGCAGAAAGTCGTAGGCTTGCAGCAGCATGTAGCTGAACTCGGTGTACGAGATGCCATCCTGCCGCTCCAGCCGCGACTGCACCGATTCCTTGGCCATCATATAGTTGACGGTGAAGTGCTTCCCGACATCGCGCAGGAAGTCCATCATCGGAATCGTCGTCAGCCAGTCGGCGTTGTTAACGATCCGAGCCGGATTGCCGCGGGCCTCGAAATCGAGGAAATGCGCCAACTGCTTCTTGATGTTCTCGACATTCGCCGCGATCCGGTCTCGGCTCTGCAACTGGCGCTCGTGGGCCTTGCCGCTGGGATCGCCGATCAGTCCGGTGCCGCCGCCCGCGAGGGCGATGGGCGTGTGTCCGAAGCGCTGCATCCGCGCCAGACCCATCAGCGCCAGCAGGTTGCCCACCTGCAGGCTGTCCGATGAAGGGTCAAAACCGATGTAGGCCGTGACCTTCTCCTTCGCCAGCGTTTCTGGCAGCCCTTCGGTGGAATCGTAGACCAGGCCGCGCCACTGGAACTCCTCGAAAACGCTTCTCATAGTGTGCGTAGCTCCTTCCCCATCCATTGAGCGAGTTCGCTCTCATCTGCGCCCGTCCAGAGCGCCGCCGAGCGTGCGCCCTGGTAAACGAGCATCCCCAGGCCGTCGATGGCTTGCGCGCCGGCGGCTTCCGCCAGCTTCAGGAACGGCGTGCGGACGTTGTAGATCAGGTCGTAGACCACCTGTTCCGGCTGGAACGCGATGGCCGCATCCCACGGCAAGGGATCGGCGTCGCCGTGCAGGCCGAGGCTGGTGGTGTTGACGATCAGGCCGGCTGCGGCGGCCAGCGATGGCAATGCGTCGGGCAACAGATGCGCCGACACATCCGCGCCCGGCAGCGCCCGCCCGATGATCCGGCACAACTCATCGGCGCTCTCCGGCGTCCGATTGACGATCGCCACGCTTGCGCCAGCCTCGGCCAGCGCGTAGACCACTGCCCGTGCCGCACCGCCCGCGCCGATGACGAGGGATCGGGTGACACGATGACAAGGTGATAGGGAGACAGGGTGATCGGCAGCCAGGGATTCGCTGATTTGCTGATTTGCAGATTTGCCGATTTGCACGCCGTGCGCCCGCAAATCCATCAAGAACCCATGTCCGTCCGTGCTATCTCCCAGCAGCGAGCCATCCGGCCGGATGACGATGGTGTTGACCGAGTCAATCGCGGCGGCGATAGGGGTCAGCTCATCCATCAACGGCACGAGCCCCGGCTTATG
>JALOOE010000414.1 GCA_025454565.1 Anaerolineae bacterium | reverse complement strand
CAGTTGCATCCGCCTACCCCGGCACCCCCAGCACCGAAATCCTCGAAGAATTCGCCCGCTTCCCCGATGTCTATGCCGAATGGGCCACCAACGAAAAGGTCGCGCTGGACGTCGCCATCGGCGCGGCATACGCAGGGAAGCGCGCATTCACCAGCATGAAGCATGTCGGTCTCAACGTCGCTGCCGACGCGTTCATGTATGCGTCGATGACCGGCATCGAAGCGGGCCTCGTGATCATCACCGCCGATGATCCGGCCATGCATTCCAGCCAAAACGAGCAGGACAATCGCACTTTTGCCAAGTTCGCGCGCATCCCCTGCCTGGAGCCGAGCAACAGCCAGGAAGCGAAGGACATGATGAGCGCAGCGTTCGAGATCAGCGAGCAGTTCGACACTCCCGTGCTGCTCCGCATGACGACGCGCATCTGTCATTCCACCAGTGCGGTGAAACTGGGCGAATCAGCGAATCTACGAATCAGCGAATCTACGAATCAGCGAACACCTGTACTTGCGCCGGAGCGCAGCGCAGGTGCAAGTGTCAGCGAAGCGGCGAGTGGTGAATCCGCAATCCGCAATCCGCAATCCGCAATCCGCCGGTTTCCCCGCAATCCCGCCAAATACGTCATGGTACCGGGCAATGCGCGCCCGCGCCACCCGATCATCGAGCAGCGGATGCGCGACGTCGCCGACTTCGCTGAGACCTTATCTTTCAACCGCAGCGAGCCCGGCGAGCGGCGCCTGGGCATCATCACTGCGGGCGTCGCTTATGAATACGCCAGGGAGATCTTCCCGAAGGCGTCGGTGCTGAGGCTGGGGATGACCTGGCCGCTGCCCGCCGCGTTGATCCGGCGCTTCGCGGCCTCGGTCGAGCGGCTGATCGTGGTGGAGGAGCTCGATCCGTTCATCGAGGAAGCGGTGCGGCTGCTCGGCATCCCGGTCGAGGGCAAGAGCATCTTTCCGATCACCGGTGAGTTCGATCCGCGCGTGGTGCGCGAGTGCGCGATCAAGGCCGGGCTGCTGCCGGAAGCGGCGCACGTGCCGATGCTCAACGTGGATGTCGGCGCGCTGCCGGTGCGACCGCCCGTGCTGTGTCCTGGCTGCCCACATCGCAGTACGTTCTACGTGCTCAACAAGCTGAAGGCGCTCGTGTTGGGTGACATCGGCTGCTATTCGCTAGGGCTGATCCCACCATTGAGCGCGATGCACACGCTCGGCTGTATGGGGGCCGGGATCGGCGTGGCGCACGGCGCGGCCAAAGCCGGCAACCCGGAGCATCACGTGGCCGTGATCGGCGATTCGACCTTTTTCCACACCGGCCTGCCGGCGCTGGCGAACGTCGTCTACAACCAGAGCCCGATCATCACGATCATCATGGACAATCGGGTGACGGGCATGACCGGCCACCAGGATAACCCCGGCACGGGACGCACGCTCCAGAATAAGGCCGCGCCGATCATCGAGATCGAGCCGGTGGTGCGGGCGCTCGGGGTGAAGCAGGTCAAGACGGTGGGCGCATACGCGGTCGATGAGATCGAGGCGACCCTCAAACAGTACATGCAGCTCGACGAACCTTCGGTGCTGATCACGCTCGAACCGTGTGCGCTGTTGCCGGAGGCGCGCAGACATTGGCACGCGCTGGCGGTGGACAGCGAGAAGTGCAACGGCTGCACCCTCTGCTTCCGCGTCGGCTGCCCGGCGATCCTGAAGAGCGCCGAGCTCGACGCGCGCTATGGGCGCCCAAAAGCCGAAATCGACCCGCTGCTGTGCACGGGCTGCGAGGTGTGCAGCCAGGTGTGCCCGCGGGAGGCGATCTCGGTACGATAGATGATGGACGACAGACCGCAGACAGTGGCGTCTTCTGTCGCCCAGCGTCCATCGTCTATCGGCGGAGGTAAACATGCAACCCACTATCAACTTTCTCCTCGCCGGCGTCGGCGGGCAGGGGACGATCCTGGCGAGCGACGTGCTGGTCAACGTGGGGCTGGCCGCAGGCTACCAGGCGAAGCAGGCCGAGGTGCATGGGATGTCGCAGCGTGGCGGCAGCGTGACGAGCTACGTGCGCTGGGGGCAGACGGTGTACTCGCCGCTGGTCGGCGCGGGCGAGGTTGACGTCTATCTCGCGTTCGAGAAAGTGGAGGCGCTGCGCAACCTCAACCAGCTTCGCCGCGGCGCGCTGGCGGTGATCAACATGCATGCCATCCCGCCCGTCACCGTGACATCCGGCGACCAGACCTACCCGGACGACGACCGGCTGCGCTCGGCCATCGCCCAGGTGACAGACACGGCGGTCTACCTGGATGGCCAGGCCATCGCCGAGGGGTTGGGCAATCCCCGCGTCGAAAACGTGGTGCTGCTCGGCGCGCTCTCGGCGCTGATGGAACGGGAGGGCCTGATCGGATCGGAGCTGCTGCCCGATGAGTGGATCGTGGCGATCACGGAGCGGGTGCCGGGCAAGTATGCGACGCTGAATCGGCGGGCGTTCGAGGCGGGGCGGTTGGCGCTGTGAGTCGTTGTGGATCGAGCGCAGCTCGCTGCGGCTGATGCGGATGTTCGCCGGATGGTGATTGTTTCCCAGATCGTGATGTCCTGCTATAATAGAGCTGTCGAGTAAGCAGCGAGATGCAAGGAGCTGTTTCCATGAGATCCCGGACTATGCCCACATCGCGATCGTCACGACCCAGGCCATGGTGGGCGTTGCTGCTGCCCGGTTTCGGTATCGTGATCGTCGGCGTGCTGCTGATCGTTGCGCCGCGCGACACCGCGTCCGGCGTTTTCGTGGTAGTGGGCGGGGCGGCGATCCTCGGCGGGATGATCGCGCTGATCAGCCTGGCGCTGAACCGCGTCATGTGGGGCTACAAGCTGTTCGGTGGGCTCGCCGCCATTCTGATCGGCCTGGCGCTGGCGGGCCAACCGTTGTTCGGCGCCTACTTGCTCGCGGCGGCCGCGCTGTGGATCCTCGGCGTCGCCGTGCTGCTGGGCGGTGTGGCCCTCGTGATCGCGGGGCTATCCTACGCAAGCTGGACGCCGGCCGCGCGCGGAAAAGGCGGGCTGATGGTGGGCGGCGGGGTCATCTGCCTGATCGCCGGTTTCGGGATCGTGCTCGGCTCGGCGATGGGACCGCTGAAGGCGCCGTGGCTCTACGGGTTGGCGGTGATCGCTGCCGGCGTCGGGGTCATCGCCGGCGCCATCAACATGAGACAGCGTCCTTATTGACCCCGTTCGCTCATTGGCGCGCCAGCGCGTGGCCGTAGAACCTCACGTAATCCAGCATGTGCTCTTCCCAATAAGTATAGCCGTGCTCCCCGGAATCGACTTGCCAGAGATGCTCGATGCCGCGGCCGGCCAGGATGCCATGCAGCAATTCGGCGCGCTCCAACCACGGATCTTCGCTGGGCATATCGAGCCAGATCTTCAGACGCCCCAACCCCGGCAAGGATCGCGCCAACGCCACGGGATCTTTACTGGCGAATTCTTCGCCCTTGCCCAGGAAATCGGCGGCGGTCTCCTCCGGGCGCAGCGAAACGCTATGTGCGCCCACGACGCCGAAGACGTTCAAGTGCTTGAAAGCATTGGTGAGCGCGCCCCAGCCGCCCATCGACAGCCCGCCGAGCGCGCG
>JALOOE010000413.1 GCA_025454565.1 Anaerolineae bacterium | reverse complement strand
GCTCAGTTTTCAACTCAATCTCTTGACTTTCGCCCCAAAGTATCTGGCCGCTCCTGCTGCAGCCGGGCATTTAGGGCCAAGTCAACGGGAGGTGCCCTGCATCTGAACTTCTCTTCCTGCAACCTCGGCTTGCGACCAACGTTCAAGTCATTCATTCACAGGAGAAAATTACCATGGCTACGGATTCATTCTTCGCGCTGGCCTGTGCCGGGATGATCGGCATCTTGTTCGGCCTGGTGCTCTGCTTCGCCGGCTATCGCTTCTTTCTGATCCTGTTGCCCATCTGGGGCTTCTTCTTCGGCTTCGGCTTCGGCCTGCAGACTATGCAAGCCCTGCTCGGGGATGGCTCCCTGGCCACGATTACGAGTTGGGTGGTGGGCTTCGTCGTTGCCCTCGTCTTCGCAGTGTTGGCGTATCTGTTCTACATCGCGGCGGTTGCCATCATCGCCGGCTCGTTGGGCTATTCCATCGCAACGGGTTTGCTGCTGGCGATCGGTATGAACATGAACTTCATCGTCTGGCTGATCGGTATCGTGGCTGGTGTCGCGCTGGCGGTTGTCGTGCTGAAGTTCAATGTCCAAAAGTGGGTGATCATCATCGCCACCGGCATCTTGGGCGCAGGCGTGATCGTCGGCTCCTTCATGCTGATGTTCGCTCCGAAGGCCCTGGAAGCGATGCAGAACCCCGTGAAGGCGGTGCTGAACACATCGCCGCTGTTGGCGATCCTCATGATCGTCGTCGCCGTCATCGGCATCATCGGACAGTTCAAGGCCTCCAGCATGTACACAGTGGCGTCCTACAACCGCTGGGATTCGGCCGGAACTGGGGCGTAATTCCAGGGAGTGCATTGCAGGGCAGATGCAAGCGCTGCCCTGAGCTTTTCGCTTGCAGAGCAGCAGATGCGTGACTCCTTCGGGATCACGCATCTGCCCGAAGGAATGGTATCCACACTGGAGGTTATTCCCGATGTGTTGTGTCTTCACAATTCTGGTCTTTTTGGGCCCACGTTTCGCCGGGGCGCTCTGGTGGTTGGTGCAGCCGGCACGCTGGGTGAGTGCTTTGGGCGCTTTCCAGAGCTGGATCTGGCCGCTGCTGGGCATCATCTTCCTGCCCTGGACGACCTTGATGTACGTTATCGTTGCGCCGGGCGGTATCAATGGGCTGTTTGAATGGCTATTCATCGGGCTGGCAGTGATCGCCGATATCGGCAGCTACACGGGCGGTGGCTACGGTAACCGCCGACGCATTCCGGGTTACACCGGCGATTGAGGCCGGGCTTCCCCTACCTCACCTGAAACAGTAGGGGGTGAGGTTCATTCGGGCGCGGCGGAACGCACATTCCGCCGCGCCTTTGTTGCAAAATCCACCTCATCAATGCACTCCACCTTGAGTTGGGAGATAAAGCATGGACGCAATCAAATACGCGGCGCGATGGCTCCTGCGCTTTATTGTGGTCTGGCTCGTTGACGCGATCTCGTTGTTGATCACATCGGTCATCGTCCCGGGCGTCAGCTTCGATGTCAGCACCACGGAGTCGCTACTGGTGACGGCTGCGGGAGCTGCGTTCCTGCTCGGTCTCGTTAATCTGCTGATCCGACCCTTCATTTTGCTGTTAACGCTACCGTTCGGCTTTTTCGTCACCTTCGGCGTCGGGTTCATCGTTAATGCATTGGTACTCATCATCACTTCGCGCCTGATGCCGGCCTTGCAGATCGACGGTTTCCTTGCCGCCTTCATCGGTGGTCTGGTGTTGGCAGCCGTCAACACGGTCATTACCGGCGTGATAACCGTGGACGACGACGATTCGTTCTACCAGGGGGTGGTCGAGCGGCTGGCGAAACGGCAGACCTTCCGTAGCGCGGCCGAGCCCGGTCGCGGCCTGGCGATGATGGAGATCGACGGTCTGAGCTACTGGCACATGAAACACGCCCTGGACGCGGGCATGCTGCCCACCCTTAAGAAGATGATAGAGGAGGAAGGCTATCAGCTCTCGCGCATCGATTGCGGCCTGCCTTCGCAAACCTCAGCGTGCCAGGCCGGTATCATGTTCGGCGACAACGATGACATCCCCGCCTTCCGCTGGTTCGACAAGGACCGGCAGAAGCTCATGGTGTCGGGTTCGGATGCGACCGAAATCAACGCCCGCTATGCCCTGGGCAATGGGCTGATGCGCGGCGGGTCGAGCATCAACAACATGATGAACGGCGATGCTGAGAAATCGCTCCTGACGCTTGCAGATTTGCGCGGGGGCACTCCGGACGAAAAGAAGCGCCGGGCGCGCGACATCTATCTGTTGGCGGCGAATCCCTACTTCCTGATGCGCACCGTCGTGCTGATGTTAGGCGATGCCATGCTGGAGATCTTCCAGTACCTGAAGGCGCGCTCGAAAGGCGTGGAGCCGCGGCTGGATCGATTGCACCACTTTTATCCCATGATTCGGGCGGCAACGACGGTCTTCATGCGGGACGTAGCGGCCTATCTGATGACGTTGGATATCGTGCGCGGCGCGCCCTCGATTTATGTCACATGGCCGGGCTACGACGAGGTGGCGCACCATTCCGGCCCCTGGTCCAGCGATGCGTTCGGTGTACTGAAGAAATACGACCGTGTCGTGCATCGCATTCACGACCTGATCCAGCGAAAAGCGCCCCGACAATACGACCTGATCCTGCTCTCCGACCACGGTCAGTCTTTCGGCGCCACGTTCAAACAACGCTACGGCATTTCGCTGAAGGAGTTCATCGAGCAGAATCTGCCGCAGGGGATGACGGTATCGCAAAACATGGGCGGCGACACGGGCATCATCTCGCTGCAGGCCGTGTCCGGCGAGTTGGACAACGTCCAGGAGCAAGGTGTGTCGGGTCGCGTGGGTGGCGCGGTGATGAAGCAGGGGCAGAAGGCAGCGCGGCGTGCCGTTGAGGAACGCGAGGACGCGCCGACGAGCGCGGCTCAGGTGGTCGCCTACGGCAGCGGCAACCTGGCCCAGGTCTATTTCGACCTCTATCCGCGGCGCATCCTGCTCAGCGAGCTGAACGCGGCCTATCCGAATGTGGTGAACGCGCTGGTGCAGCACGAAGCCATCGGCCTCGTGAGCGGCTATGAAGACGCTAACACGCCTGTGGTCTTGAGCAAGACCGGCAAACGCAATCTGGTCACCGGCGAGGTGAGCGGTGAGGATCCGCTGAAACCCTACGGCGACGTGGAACTGCGCAACTGGCAGGTGCGGCGGGTGATGGACTTCCCCCATGCGGGCGATCTGATGGTGATCAGCACGGTCTATCCCGATGGCACTGTCGCAGCCCTGGAAGAGTTGATCGGCAGCCACGGCGGCATGGGCGGCGAGCAGACCGACGCGTTTATGTTCCATCCTGCCGACATGCCAGTGGGCGAAACCCGTAACTCGATCGACGTGTTCCACATTCTCAATGCGCGGCGCGGCATGCCCGATGTAGAGAAGCCTGCCACGCCCGTCGCCACGTCGACAGAGGTGCGCGCATGGGCTCCGGCGAATCTGGCGCATGGACTGTTCCACCAACCCAGCCGCTGGGTGGGCCGCGCGCTGCGCTGCCTGGTGTTCGATCGCAGCGCATACCAGGAAGTCGCCGAAGACCCCTATATGACA
>JALOOE010000412.1 GCA_025454565.1 Anaerolineae bacterium | reverse complement strand
TTGTAGCCTGTAAAAAAGTACTACTTCTTGCTTTGGCCGGTCTCCGACCGAGCCAGGCACGGTCAGAGACCGGCCTGAGCGGAAGTCTCGCAGGCGCCGGTCCCTTGTAGCCTGTGAAAAGCACTACTCTTGCTTTGGCCGGTCTCCGACCGAGCCAGGCATAGTCAGAGACCGGCCTGAGCGGAAGTCTCGCAGGCGCCGAGCCCTTTTGGGCTCGGCGCAACCATTCTTCGAGTGCGGCTGCCTGACTATGGGACGCGGACACACGCGCACGAGTGCTGCGGGTTTCTTTTCCGCGTTCCTCTGCGTCCTACTCTCTCACGCTTCCTGCGCCGAATAGGCCGGCACTGCATCGGTCCGGCTGCGGCCGCGAGCATCCTCGTAGGTCACTTCCCAGGTCGGCGCCCAGGCCAGCGCCACGAGTTGCACGTCGATATCGGTCTTCTTCGGTGCGATCTTGGTCTGCTGAATGTCGTTCACGGCGTCATCCCACTGCTGCGTGAGTGCGCTGGCGTCTTCCTCCATATCGTGCTGCAGCGCTTCCATATCGGCCTTCATGCGCGCAATCTCCGCTTCAGATTCCTTGATGTCGGCCTGAGCTGCGGTTGTGATGCGCCGTTTGCTGGCCGCCGAGGAGAGACCGCGCGTGCTGGTGCTCCGCCGCCCGAACACCCCCAGGAAGCCGGCTACCGTGGATAGGCCTGACAGCACCTCCTCACCGACGCGGCCCTGATAGTTGGCTTTGTCCTCTGCCAGCTCGCGTTCCTCACGCACCAACCGATCCTCGATACGCTTCACTTTCGGCTCGTACTTGTCGCGCAGCTTGTCCACCGCGGCGTCACGCGCCTCGCGGGCGGCCTGCTGGCAGCGGATCTTGAAGTCGCGCTCCGATTCGCCGGGCTGCGCAAACAGTTTGAGGGTGGGATTGTAGGCCAGGGTGAATGATTGGCTGCGATAGAGCTCATCAGCCAGATCGGCGGCCAAGGCCTTGAAGGCTTTGGCATTGGTCACCGCATCGGGTAGGTCGGCGACAAAGGCGGCGTCCGGCTCGCCTGCTTCGTCCACATCGCGCGGATCGATCTTGACCTGCTGGCTACCCTTCCACGATACGGCCTTGTCCCCTTCACTCAGCGATTGAAGCAGCGTGATGTCCTGAGATTCGTCCAGGCCCAGCTTGCGGTCACTGAAACGGACGGATGCGAAACCGATCAGCGCTGGCGTGTAGACCAGCCGCTTCTCGGTGGCGGTCACATTGCCGCCCACCTTATCGGCGATGGCGCGTGTGCTCTGCGCCTCGGTCACTGACACGGGCAGGTATCGCTGCTCGATCCCCGGCGGCAGCACCGGCGCCTGTGAGGTCAGCCCTGCCGGCTGCGCCGCTGCGCTCGCCGCCCGCGCCGCAGTCGCTCCGGCCGCGCCCCCGTCCGTCTTCCGTCTTCCGTCGTCCGTCTTCTTGCGCCCCGCCATCAGCGTCTTGATCTGCTGCCGGGTCAGCGGCCCGCGCAGATAACTCATCGCCCACCGCGTGGTGAAGACGACCGGCGCCTTCAGATTGACGTTGTGCATCAGGAACACGCGGCTGTCCAGCGACGAGATGGTCTTGTCGAGCACCGCCGGATCGGTCGCCGAACCTGCCTCGGCCAGCGCGCCTTCCAGGCCGTCCATCAGCCGCGCCTTATCCCGCTCCGCCTGGAGCTTGCCGATGAACCACGTGCCGGCGTTGGTCAGCCCCTTGTAGTCGACATCCACCGGGTTCTGCGTGGTCAGCACCATACCGACGCCGAAGGCGCGCGCCTGCTTGAGCAGCGTCAGCATCGGCTTTTTGCTGGGCGGGTTGGCCGATGGCGGGAAATAGCCGAAAATCTCATCCATGTAGACGATGGCACGCAGGCTGGTGGTGCCGGTCTGGGCGCGCATCCAGGAGATGACCTGCTCCAGCAGCAGGGTCACGAAGAACATGCGCTCGGCATCGGCCAGATGGGCGATGTAGAAGATGCTGTGCCGCGGCTTGCCCTCCGGCGTGTAGAGCATCTCCCCGATGTCCAGTGGGGCGCCCTGCGTCCACGCCGCAAAGCTGGGCGATGCGATGATGTTGTTCAACGCCATCGCCAGGCCGAACCGCTCTTTCTCCGGGAAGAACGTCTCGACATCGAAGACGCCGATCTGGCGAAACGGCGGTTTTTGCACCTGCATGATCAGCTTCGCGATGTCCAGATCCTGTCCGGCACGCCAGGCGGTCTCGATAATATTGGAGAGCAGGATGTGCTCCTTGCTGCGCACGGGATCCGCCTCGACGCCGATCAGCCCCAACAGGCCCGACACGGTGCCCTGGATGCGGTCGCGCAAGGTCTCGGTTTCGGTGTCCCAGTCCAGGCTGGGCGCCTTGAAACTGCTGAGGATGCTCACGGGCAGGCCGGCATCGGAGCCAGGCGTGTAGATGGCGGTGTCCACCGCGCTCTTGAGCGCACGGATGCGATCCGGCCCCTCTTCCCAGCTCGCCAGCCCGTCGCGCCATGTCTTGGCGGTGGCAGCGGCGAACTCCTCAGGCGTCTGGCCCTTGCGCCGGGCGTCGTCGGCGTTGATCCACGGCAGGAAATCCTCAGGGCGCAGCTCGGGGAAAGTGAGCAGCAGGTTGGTGATATCGCCCTTCGGGTCGATCATGATCGCGGGGACGCCGTCCAGCGCGGCTTCCTCGATCAGGTCGATGCAGAGGCCGGTCTTGCCGCTGCCGGTCATGCCGACCACGATGGCGTGAGTCGTCAGGTCGCGCGAATCGTAGTTCACCGGTTTGTCCGCGGCGGCCTGCTTGGTTTTCAGGTCATATTCGCGGCCCAGGAAGAAGCTGCCGAGTTTCTCGATGATGGGCATGAACGCCTCCTTATCCAGTGGTCAATGCCACCGGATTATACCACTACCGGTCGCAAAAAAACATCTTGACATCGGCTGCGGCTTGCGCGATACTTTCACCTGCACACTACTATCATCGAGTCGGCAGTAATGAGCACAAGCCCCGTTCACCGGGCGCCGCGGGCTTTGCTGCTTGTTTTGCTTGCGGTTGTTCAGCAACTACTTCATCTCGCGCCCTCAGGTTCTCAGCCATAGCGAGGAGGCATCTCATGAAGTCGGCAAGCGTCGTCCTCTTGGTCACGGTCTGCATGGCTTTCGTTTGGGGAGGGGTGGCCTGCATGGCGCCAGCCAGTCCTCAAGAGGGAGTTGAAGCGACTGTGCGGGCCATCGTCGCGGTCACGGAACAGGCCCGTAGCGTTCAAGCTACGATCTCGGCTCTCCAGACGGCTGAAGCCGGGGTGAAAGCGCCGGAAACAGCCACTGTCGCGCCACCGCCCAGCGGCGGATCTCCTAAGGAGCCGACCGCGACTCCAACAGCAGTGGCAAGCCTAAGCGCCAGCGCGACCCCGACAGCCGTGCCTGGACCAGGCGCCAGCCCTACTTCGACGCCATCTCCGGCGCCACCACCCGCAGCGGCCAAAGCGCCCGATCTGTACGTGTCGACTGCGCCGACCCAGGGCAAACCGGTGGCGGTGCGCGTCGGCGTCTACAACAAGGGCACGGCTCCGGCCGGTCCTTTCACAGTGCGCTGGTGGCCGGGTGAGAACTATCCCACCCCCGCCTGCGAATGGCCCGTCGAGAGCCTGGTCGCCAGCGGCGGCCGCATCCTGACCTGCAACTATGCCGGCTACCCCAGTTGGTACGCCAAGCTCAACACCAAGGTCACGGTCGACACGGGTGCGACGGTGGCCGAGAGCGATGAGACCAACAACACTCTGACGCGCGAGATCAGCGTGAACAAGCCGGTTGTGGCGACGGCGCCCGATCTGTACGTGTCGGAGTTTGGGCTGAACCCGACTGCGCCGATCCAGGGCAAACCGGTGGCGGTGCGCGTCGGCGTCTACAACAAGGGCACGGCTCCGGCCGGTCCTTTCAC